>CAIKQM010000525.1 GCA_903829565.1 uncultured Planctomycetota bacterium | reverse complement strand
GCGGGCGGTCATCGGCAAGAGTGATACTGGTCTAGACGATTGTGCACGATGCTGAGTGAATTCTGCGAATGTGGGCTCAGAAAGCTCCGCCGTTCGTCTGGGTAGGAAGGTCTCGGAGCACGGCATAGGGGCCTTGCGCGTATGGTGCATGTCTACAGGCTGCCCAGCGGGTCCTTTGAGGGGGGGCTCGGCTCTAGTCCTCGGCGGTAGGACCATCGACCCATCTCCTCCTTGTTCGCAGCCGGGGGAGTTGGAGAGTTGCCCCACCGCGGCCTGGGGACCAAGAAACAGCCACAGGCCTGGCGAACCGTCGCTCGAGGAACTCCGCGAGGAACTCTGGGAGCCGCTACGAGCGCCCAGGTCGTGCACATTCATCTACGCCAGTATCAAAACTTGCTCGGCATCCCCGATAAACCCGGCCGCGGCAAAGCCCTCCGCACCTCCGCCCTCAACAACGCCCCCAGCGGATTTTGCACCCGTACCACCGGCTGCATCATGTCCCCGCCAATCGTCACGGTCAGCAACTTGTTCTGCAGCCAGTACAGCGCCTGAGTCACGGCCCCCAAGCGATCCACCAACCCATACGTCAGCCCCAACTCGTACTGCAAGCTGCCGTCGAAATCCAACTCGCCTGCTCCCGATAGCTGGAGCAGGGGCGACTGTACACGGAGGTCCTCCATGTGGATCACGCCGGCTTCGAGGCGCACATTGGTGGAAAGGCTGTCGAAGACGACGCCGGCGTCGAGGCCTAGTTGGCCTAGAAGCTCGCGGAAGACGGGGATGCCCCACAGGCGGGACTCGCTCACGGCGAGGCGTCCGGTGCCGCGAATGCTGAGCAGTCTGTCCAGTTCACCTGACAGGGATAGTTGCGCGTTGAACAGGCCCTTGGTGCCGCCGCGGCCGGTGAAGAGGCCGCGCAGCATGCCTTCTACCTCGACCTCCTCCAGCTGCAGTGCAAGCTGGAAGGGGTACGGTTTGCGCAGGGCGATGCCGAGCACCGTGGCGCGTCGGTTGTCCGTGCCGAGACCGCGCAAGCGGCCGCCTTCGATGGCGCCGTCCCACTCGTCAATCGAGAGCTGATCGCCGACATAACTGAGCAGCAAGCGTGTGCGCTCGATGCTGCGATCGGCCAGTTGGCCGCGCAGATCCTCGATCCGCACGAGTGCTTTCGTGCCGCCTGCGTCGAAAGACAAGCGCTCGACTTGCAGGCGTGCATCGCTGATGTTGATCGGCACCCCGACACGCAGCGCAACACCGCGCGGGCGTGCACTGCCCGAAAGCTCGACTCTGCCACTCGCGCCCGGCTCGCCAGAGTCGCGTTGCCAGAGCACGCGACCATCAGGCACTTGCACCGCGCCACGCAGCTCCAGACCGTCGAGCAATGCATCCAAATTGTCGGCCGCCAAGAAGGCGCCCAGATGCACGCGATCCAAGGGCAGAGACTCAATGGCGAAGCGTGCTTCCAGCGGCGCCGCACCCACCAAGTCCCAACGCAGGTCTTGGATGGCGATAGGTGTATCGCCGAGTGTGGTTGTCAGGTTCGTGCCGGACACCACACCGCCCTGCAGCTCAAGCAAGCCTCCTACATCGCGCAGAGCAAAGCTGCCCGAGCGCAAGCCATTGCCACGCAGCGCGACTTGCCACTGCGTAGTGTTGGCGCTGGCCCCCAAGCGCATCTGGCCGGTCAGGTCGACCTGTCCAGTAAACTGGACAGTCTGAGCGCCTGCGGCTGCATCCCACGCCTGCGCCAGGCACTCCCACACGCGCGGGTCCTTGGTGTCGACACCAGCAGCGCGCAGTTCGAGATCGCGCTCAGGCAAGGCCACTCGCGCACATACCCACGCCTCTTGCACACGGCCCAGTACCGGCCCCACGCGCACTGTGCTGGGCGCGCCTTCGCGCGCTTCCACGACGCCAGTGCCGGCCAACACCTCGACCTCCATCGGGAAGGCACGCGGCGTCAACACCAGTTTGGCTGCACCGGTTGCCGGCTCGACAATCGCTCGCGTCGTGCGCACAGCTGCGCGCCCATCACGCGTGCGCGACCACTCCAATTGCGCTGTACCACGCGGCTGCAGCTCGTCCATCGCCGCGCGCACATCGTCCAGGCTCGCGGCCAAGACCGCTGCATCAGCTCCCTCGAGCACCACCGCAGGTGCGCGCGCCCAGATGTGCTGGACATCGTCTGTTTCCTGCACAGTGCGCGCATCGCCATCGTCCTCGGTCTGCAAACGTCCGCGCACATCTACCGTGCTGCCGCCTTCGGCCACAGCCTCCAAGGCGAACGTGAGGCCGCGCATCCCGAGACCATCCGAGCGGAACACGAGCGGCCCACTGACCTTGCTCAACGGCAACGGGAGCTCATCCCAACGCGCCTGCATGTCGCGCAGTTGCAACTCGGCGCTGACCATCGTGGTCGTTGATTCGACAGTACGCCCCACGCGGACCTTTGCATCAATCGTGCCGCCACGCGGATGGTAAGGCAGCCAACTGTTCACGGGCACAGCGGAGGACAAGCCACGCAGTGCTGCTTCTGTGGTGGCATCGAAGGGCAGGGCATCCGCTTCGATACGCACATCCCACTCGGGATTGCCGCGTCCGGGTGCAAACGGCGACGCATCGGGCGCATGCGTGCGCACATCACCGCGCGCGTGCAAGTTGATCAAGCCTGACTCATGGCGCGACAACATCTCCGCGCCCACGATGCCCACGCGCAGCGTACGCGCCGCCTTGGAATCATGGTGGAACACAACGCGTCCATGCAGTTGCTCGATGGCCAGAGGAAAGCCTTCATCGAGCGCGCCCATGGCGCCGCTGGGCCAACCGCGGAAGGTCACCGCCGTCTCGCCTTGCAGCTCAAGATCGGCTGCAACATGCGCGTCAGCCAAGGCACCGCCCTGAGGTACACGCCATGCAGCGCGCAACTTGGCGGTACCGCGCGGTTCGAATGCGCTCCACTGGCGCAAGGCGAACAGATCATCCGCCAGCAGTTGCTTCAACGGCTCGCCAATCTCAAAGCGATCGCCGACCAGCCACGCAGCCGCTTGCTCGCTGCCGGCGTGCACACCACACACCATGCCGCCGCGCACCGCACCCAAGCGTGTCGTGCCCGAGTACACAGCCTCGAGATCCAGCGAGCGCAGCTCGGTCCACTCTGTCTCGACTTGCGGATGCCAGTCGGCGCGCAGGTCCAAAGCCAAGTCCTTGAGCGTTTCGCGCCCATCCAGCAGCGAGATGGATCCACCCGCCAAGCGTAAACCCAACTTGACTTGCGGCTCTTCGCCTTGCTTCAGCGGCACGCGCCCGCGCAAGTCCAAGTCCAAGCGTACTTGTGGTGCCGCGGCCTTGATCGCCGCGAATGCTTGGGCATCGGGTAGCTCTTCCGAACGCAAGCGCAGCGCGGTCGCTGTCGCTCGCACCTCAAATGCTTGATCCGATTGCAGCTCGCCGCGCAAGAACACCGCAGCACCGCGCGAGCCGCCACCGAGTGCAGCCGAGGGATCCAAGCGTCCCCACAGTTGCGGTCGACCATCCTCGCCTGCGCGCAGCAACACATGCAGCGCACCAAGCGGCACGCGTCCAATCGATTCGGAACGTAGCGCGATCTCGATGCCGCGCAACTCGACTTCGGGCAGCAGCACTGTCGCGGGGTTGACAGCCTGCGTCGCGTCACTCACGCCTTGCCACGCCACCAGCAAGCGGCGCGACAAGTCAAAGCCGCCACCTTCAATCTTCGCGCGCACCAGACGCGGCGAGCCCGGGCCCAACAGGTCAAAGTCGAGCGTAGCCGCATCCACACGCACGGTCGCGCCTTCGGGACCGACCTCTACGCCCTTCAACTCCAAGCGCGGTCGCAGCCACGACAACTGCAGCGTGTCGATGCGCACCTCTTCGATGGGGCGATTGAGTGTGCTGGCGATCCAACGCCGCGCGCCCCACGCCCACAAACCGAGCGATTCCGCCAAAGCCAAGACTGCGGCCAGCGCCATCACGGCCCAACCCGCGCGCACAGCCCAGCGCAACAGCGCGCGTCCTAACCGCTTCATAGTCTCAATCGTCTCATACCCAGCTGAATTAGGGGTTGCGCATGGGCGCTGCAGGCGCGCTCCAGCGCTGCGGCAGAGCCGCCGGCGGCATGGCCGGAAGGACCAGCTCGGTGCCGCCTGTGTAGACGCGCTTCACGCGCTTGCCGACATGGCAAGTCACCTCGTAACCAATCGTACCCGCGTGCGCGGCGATCTCCTCGGCACTGATCGACTCGTGACCGTCGCGGCCGATGATCGTGACCACATCGCCCACTTGCACGCCGCCGATGTGGCCCACATCGATGGTGGTGTAGTCCATCGACACACGGCCCACGATGGGCGCGCGCCGACCGCGCACCAACACCTCGGCCTTGTTGCCCACGCGCCACGGCACGCCATCGTTGTAGCCCAGAGGCAAGGTCGCAATGCGCGTGGGACGCGGCGCGCGCCAGGTCGAGCTGTAGCCGACCGCATAGCCCTGCGGAATGTCCTTGAGGAACACGACCTGACTGCGCAGCGACATCGCCGGCGACAGCTCATCCACACCCGGCATGTCCGCGGCCATCACGCCGTAGGCGCTGATCCCGGGGCGCACCGTGTCGTAACGCGGGCGCAGATCCGTGAACAGCGCCGCGCTGTTCGCCATGTGAATCCAACCGGACAACAAGCGCTGCTCGCGGCCTTCGCGCAACACACCTTCGAAGAGGCGCTGCTGTTCGTGTGTACTCGCGGCCAACGCTCCATCGGGAGCACTGATGTGCGTCATCACGCCCGCGAGCTCGAGGTGTCCACTTTGCTTGACCTCGCGCATCAGCTCGATGGCGCGGTGCGGCAGCACGCCCAAGCGCCCCATGCCCGTGTCAATGTTCAGGTGCAGCTTGGCCTTGAGGCCCAAACGCTTCGACAATTCCTGCAGTTTGGCGCGTCGATCCGAAGAGTGCAGCGCCATGTGCACATCGTTGCGCAGGCACTCATCCATCTCATCATCGATGAGCGTGCCCAACACCAAGATCGGCGCGCGCACGCCCGAGGCGCGCAGCTCCAGCGCTTCTGCGCTGCTGCCGACTCCGAGCGCGCCCACGCCGCAGCGCAACGCATGGTGCGCCAACGCGACAGCACCATGTCCATACGCATCCGCTTTGACGACGAACATGATGCGCGTCTGCGGTCCCGCGCGTCGGCGAATGACAGCGAGGTTGCGCGTGACTGCATCGAGATCGACTTCGGCCCAGACTCTGTGCGCGTTCACGCAGTCGAGCCTAGCTATCTGTGCATGCGGGTTCCATCCGCCAGATGCACTCAACGCTTGCGCGTCGTCGGCACGAAGTCGCGCAGGTACAACGGCTGCAACTCCGCGAGCGGCGTGTGCTGGCCGCGAGCGGCGCGCGCCATGCCGAGCTCCAACAAGGCCGCAGCGCGCGGCGGGCGCACGGTGCTGCAGCGCGCACGCAACGCCGGCTCAAAGCCACACAAGTCAGGCACGGTGGCATCGACCAACACGCGCCCCTCGAGCGCGACATGGGCGCGCGCCTCGGCGATCGGCAACCATTGCGGCGCTTGCACCACAGCGATCTCGGCCAGGCCGGCTTGGACCACACGCCGATAGCTCGCGAGCGTGACACCTTGCGAGCGCGCGTCGAGCACGATCGTCAGCAGCTCGCCCTCGGCGCCCAGTTCCCAGCACAAGGCTTCGCCCGAGGGGATGCCCAAGGCCTGCGCGTGTGCTGCGCGGCAGATACCCAACGCGCTGGCGATCGCGACGCGCAGACCGGTGTAGCTACCCGGTCCCGTTCCGACGACGACCAGCGTCGTCGACCGCGGTTCGGTCCCGAGCTCGCGCACCAGCTCGTCCACCGCCGGCAAAAGGTCCGAGGCGTGCGCTCGTTCTTCGACTAGCACGCGCTCCAAGCTGCGCCCGGCCCAATGCGCCGCCGCGGACGCCGGCCGCCCGCTGGCTTCGATGGCCAAGCACAGCCCGTGCGTGACGCTCACGAGCCGATCTCGGCCACCATGGTCTCGGCCAGTTCGTTCGCACGCACGCGGATCAACGCCTCATCGGGGCCTTCGACCATGACGCGCGCCAGCGCTTCCGTGCCGGAGTAGCGCAAGAGCACGCGGCCGTCCTCGCCGAGCTCGTCTTCGACCTTCTTTTGCGCCGCTAACGTGCGGCTTAGCGTGCTAAGCGCAGGCTTACGCGCCACGCGCACATTGACCAGCACCTGCGGGAACTCGCGAAAGGCCTGGGCTAGCTGCGACAACGGCTGCCCGCTGGCCACCATGATCCGCAGCACGCGCAACGCCGTGTACATCCCGTCGCCGATGTAGTCGTGCTCCGCGCCGAACACGATGTGGCCAGACTGCTCGCCGCCCAACAGCAGCCGTTCGCGTCGCAGGGCTTCGACCACGCGGCGATCGCCCACATCGGTGGTCACGACGCCCACACCGACCTCGCGCAGCGCCTTGTGCAGCCCGCGGTTGCTCATCACGGTGGCGACAATGCGCTTGTCGCGCCATTCACCCGTCTGCGCCGCCGCCCGCGCAACGATGGTCATGATGCCATCACCGTGCACGACCTCGCCGCGCTCGTCGACGAGCATGCAGCGATCGCCATCGCCATCCAAGGCGATACCCAAGTGCGCCTGGTGTGCGCGTACTTCGCGCACCAAGCGCTCCAAATGCGTCGCACCGCACTCGCGGTTGATGTTCGTGCCATCCGGTTCGGCGGCAAAGGTGTGCAGGTGGGCACCAAGGCGCGTCAGCACCTGCGGAGCCACCCGACTTGCGCCGCCATTGGCGCAGTCGAGCACGATCTTGACACCGCGCAGCGACAACCCTTGTCCAGCGTGTTTGACAAGGAACGAGGCGTAGTGCTCGGACAGCGAAGCGTCGAGCTCTGCCGGATTGCCCGGCATCTCGATCGCCGGCCGCGCATGCAAACGCGCCTCGACCGCTTCCTCCAGCGCATCGGAGAGCTTTTCACCCGAGGCCCCGAAGACCTTGATGCCGTTGTCCTCGGCCGGGTTGTGCGAAGCGCTGACCATGGCACCGATTGCGTAGCGCCGGTCCTTCACCAACCATGCCAAGCCGGGCGTGGTGATCAGCCCGCAGGTCGTGACCTCAAAGCCGCCCGCGCGCAACCCGCGCGCCAGCGCGGCCTCCAGCTCGGGGCCGCTCTTGCGCCCGTCGTGGCCGAGCAGCGCGTGCGGGTGCGTGTCTTTGGCACCCAACACTTCGGCCAGCGCCAAGCCCAAGCTCGTCGCCGCTCCGGTGGTGAGCCAGCCTTCGCCGGCCCGCCCCCGGATCCCGTCGGTGCCAAAGATGCGCGTACCCATGCGTGACAGAGGAAACGCTCTTCTGGCGCCGGAATCAAGACCGCCGTGGGTGGCGTCTTGTGCCGCTCACTGGCACGCCGCTTCCGCACATGTATGTCCACGCCGGGCTGCCGCCGGCTTCAGCTCCGGCGTAGGCGGGTGATGGCGTGAGCTACGGCGACAGCCTGGCGGGTGGCGGCGACATCGTGGACGCGGACTAGGTCTACGCTCCCACGGACGCCGTACACGGCGGCGGCGAGCGAGCCGCCCAGACGATCGGCGGGGTCGGAGGCGCGCTCGTCGAGCTTGGCGATGAAGCTTTTGCGCGATGCACCCAGCATCACGGGCAAGCCCAGCGAGCGCAGTTCGCCGAGACGCGCCATTAGCTCAAGATTGTGTTCCAGAGCCTTGCCAAAGCCGATGCCGGGGTCGATCCACACGCGCGCGGGATCAATACCCGCCTCACACGCAGCGCCGGCACGCAGACGCAGGAACTCCAGCACCTCGGCCACAACATCGGCGTAGCGCGGCGCGACTTGCATGGTGCGTGGTTCGCCCTGCATGTGCATCGCGATGTAACCCGCATCCGCTTGGGCGACAACCTCCAGCATGTCGGGGTCACCAAGTCCGGCGGTCACATCGTTCACCACGCTGGCACCCGCCCGCAAGGCGGCAAAGGCCGTTTCCGCATGGCGCGTGTCGATCGACAGCGTGGCATCGACACGGCGCGCGAGCGCTTGAATCAGCGGCACTACGCGCGCGATCTCGTCGCGCGGCGTCACGGGCTCGGCTCCCGGTCGCGTGGATTCCCCACCAATGTCCAACCACTCCGCACCAGCAGCCACCATGGCGAGCCCGCG
>CAIKQM010000524.1 GCA_903829565.1 uncultured Planctomycetota bacterium | reverse complement strand
GACGCGACCTTGCAAGTCGGTGATGCGCAAGCGCCCGGGCTCCATCTCGCACACATCACCGTCTTCGAGGAAGACCACCTCGCGTGCATGCGCCAACAACGCCAGCACATCAGAAGCCAACCAGGCCGCATCGGGCGCCACGGCCACGGCCAACGGTGGACCGCGGCGCGCACACACAAGGCGCGGACGGCCCGCATCCAAGGCCAGCGCCGCGATCGCGTAGTAGCCGCGCACGCGCTGCAATCCAGCCCGCACCGCACCCGGCAAGTCGAGGCCACGCTGCAAGCCTTGGCCAATGAGATGAGCGAGGGCTTCCGTATCCGTGTCCGATGCAAAGACCACGCCTTGCGCCGACAGTTCCGCGCGCAGCTCCGCGTAGTTCTCCAGCACACCGTTGTGCACCAAAGCCACACGACCATGCACATCCGTGTGCGGGTGCGCATTCACATCGGAGGGCGCGCCATGCGTAGCCCAACGTGTGTGACCGATGCCTGCGGTCGCCTGAGCCAACGAGCCATCGGCCAGCGCGGCCTCGAGGTTCTCTAAACGACCGGCACGGCGGCGGATCGCCAGACCTCCCGCAGCATCCAGCGCAGCCACACCGGCAGAGTCATAGCCGCGGTACTCCAACATGCGCAAGCCATCGATGATGCCGCGCAGCACCGGCGCTCCACTGCTGACTGCACCCACGATGCCGCACATGTTCAGCCTCCTGTAGCCACGCGTCCGCGGAAGTGCTCAAGAGTACGGCGCAAGCCCGCGTCCAGCGCCACTTGCGGCTCCCAGCCCAACACGCGCCGCGCTTTGGTGATGTCCGGTTGACGCACTTTGGGATCGTCGACCGGCAGCGGCCGGAATTCGATAGGCGAGGTCGAACCAGTGATGCGCCGCACCGCCTCAGCGAACTGCAGGATGGTCATCTCCACGGGATTGCCAATGTTCGTAGGCAACACCTCGTTCGAATGCAGCAAACGCCAGATGCCTTCGACCAGATCGTCGACATAGCAGAACGAGCGCGTCTGCGAGCCATCGCCAAACACAGTCAACGGTTCGCCACGCAGAGCTTGGCTCATAAAGGCAGGCAACGCGCGGCCATCGCGCAAGCGCATGCGCGGCCCGTAGGTGTTGAAGATGCGCACAATGCGCGTCTCCAGGCCGTGATAGCGGTGGTAGGCCATCGTCATGGCCTCGGCGAAGCGCTTGGCTTCGTCATAGACACCACGCGGCCCCACGGGGTTCACATTGCCCCAGTAGTCTTCGCTTTGCGGGTGCACGAGCGGATCGCCATAGCATTCGCTGGTGCTCGCCAACAGGAAGCGCGCCTGCTTCTCGCGCGCCAAGCCCAAGGCCTTGTGCGTGCCCAACGAGCCGACTTTCAGCGTCTGGATCGGCAGTTCCAAGTAGTCGATCGGCGACGCGGGCGAAGCAAAGTGCAGGATCGCATCCAGTCGTCCGGGCACATGGATGTACTCGGTGACATCGCGACGTTCGAAACGAAAACGCGCCTCGCGGAACAGATGCTCGATGTTGCGCAGATCACCCGTGACGAGGTTGTCCATGCAGACCACCTCCCAACCTTGCGCGAGAAAACGCTCGCACAAATGGCTGCCCAAGAAGCCTGCTCCGCCCGTGATGAGCACGCGCGGAGCCTCACCAGGACCTACACGCGGAAACGGTTGGGTGGTGCTTGTCAAGGTTTTTTGACCGGCTGCGTCTGGGGGTCCGGAGGCATCGGTGCCGCGGGCGGGTTGCCCTCAAAAATCGCGGTTTCCTCGCGATCCATGCGCAGCTTCAAGCCCAGCGCATGCACCTCGTGTTCGCCACTTGAGCGCACGACCACCGCATTGGGATTCGCCTGCACATCGACCGCTCCGGCCCACGACAAAGGAAAGCCCGGGCCTTCTACAGTCTGCAAGCCCGGATTGCCAGAGAACGGAGCTCCCCCGCTGGTCAGCAAGGCGAGATCCACGCTCATGCCCGGGTCGAGCACATACACCTCGTCGCGGAAGGCCACGCGTCCTTCGCTCTTGCCGCGATTGTGCACACGCAAGATCTGCGGGCGCGGATGATCGAGCATGAACGGGCCACCATCGCTGGTCAGGCGCGCTCCACCGAGCAGCTCCACTTCTTCGTTGGTGCGGAAGTACACCTCGGCGCGATCCAACTGACGAATGGAGAAGCTGGGCTCACCACGACTCGGCGAGGCGACCAAGCCCGAGCCTTGACCGAACATCACGATGTACATGCCGTTCGGCCACAAGACTTCCAGGCGCGAACCCGGCGCACCATAGACGGCCGAGCCCGCCTTCATGCGCAGCTTGTTCTTGTAGAAGCTCAACGGGAACGGCGCCGGCGAACCAGCAGGCCGCACCTCGACTGGGTCGGCATGGCGCACGACCAAGACTTCTTCCGGCCCGGGCAACACCGCCTCGATGTCGCCCTGGGGCAACGGCGAAACGCTGGCCTTCATCGGCTCGGGCAAGCGGTGCGTGCTTGACCAAGGCCAACGCCGGAATCCGGAACAGGACACCGTGGTCAGCGCCAGCGCGCACAAGAGGAGGTTGCGTCCGTGGTTCATGCCATTGCCTTCCGATCAGCCACCTTTGCCTTGGGCAATGCGTGGATGCTGCGACAAGTAGCGCTCCACGAAGCCCGTGTCATGGTCACCGGCCCGGAAGTCGGAATGCGACAACACTTGCCGGTGGATCGGAATCGTGGTCTTCGGCCCTTGGATGACGAACTCATCCAGCGCCCGCAACATGGTGCGGATCGCCGTCGAGCGGTCAGGGCGGTGGACCAAGAGTTTTCCGATCATCGAATCGTAGTTCGGCGGAATTCGGTAACCGCTGTAGGCGTGACTGTCGAGTCGCACCCCCGGCCCCCCCGGTGGCACATACAAATCGATGCGCCCGGGCGAGGGTTGGAAATCTTTTTCCGGGTCCTCGGCGTTGATACGGCATTCGATGGCGTGGCCGCGGAACTCGATGTCGGACTGCTTCAGCTGCAGCGGCTCGCCCGCGGCGATCCGGAGCTGCTGTTGCACCAAATCGATGCCCGTGACCAGCTCGGTCACGGGGTGCTCGACCTGGATGCGGCAGTTGACCTCGATGAAGTAGAACTCCCCTGTACGCGACAAGAGGAACTCGACCGTACCCGCATTGTGGTAGTTCGCCTCGCGTGCCACCCGCACCGCAGCATCACAAATCTGCTGCCGCAGTTGAGGCGTCAAGGCCGCCGAGGGCGACTCTTCGATCAGCTTCTGGTGACGGCGCTGGATCGAGCAGTCGCGCTCGGCTAGATGCAGCACCGTGCCGTACTTGTCGGCCAGAATCTGCACCTCGACGTGGCGCGGGTTCTCGACCAACTTCTCGAGGTACACGGTGCCATCGCCAAAAGCGTTCTGAGCTTCCGCACGCGCGGCGTGGAAGCCCGTCACCAAGCTCGGCTCATTGCGCGCGATGCGCATGCCACGACCACCACCGCCAGCGGCGGCCTTGATCATGATCGGGTAGCCAATCTTCGCCGCGACCGACAAGGCGCGGGCCTCGTCCTCGACGGGGCCATCGCTACCCGGCACCACCGGCACGCCGGCGCGCTTGGCCAGCTCGCGCGCTGCGACCTTGTCGCCCAACAGCGCGATGGTCTCAGGCTCCGGCCCGATGAAGTGGATCTTGCACGAGCGGCACACCTCAGCGAAGTGGTCGTTCTCCGACAAGAACCCGTAGCCCGGGTGAATCGCTTCCACATCCGCGACTTCCGCCGCGGCAATGATGGACGGGATCGACAGGTACGAATGCTTGCCCGGCGGCGGTCCGATGCAAATCGTCTGGTCCGCTTCACGCAGGTACAGCGCGTCGGCGTCAGCTGTGGAGTACACAGCCACGGTTTCGATGCCGAGCTCGCGGCAAGCGCGGATGACGCGCTGGGCGATCTCGCCTCGGTTGGCGATGAGTACGCGGCGGAACATCAGTCGGTCTTGACGAGGAAGAGCGGTTGGCCGAACTCTACAGGTGCGCCGTTCTCGACGAGCACCTCGAGAATCTCTCCGGAGATCTCGCACTTGATCTCGTTCATGACCTTCATCGCCTCGATGATGCACAGCGTCTTGTCGGGCACCACGCGCACGCCCGCACGCACGAAGGGCTCGGCCTCCGGCGAGGACGACTTATAGAAGGTGCCCACCATCGGGCTATTGATCGTGGTCCCCTGCTTGACGGGCTTGGGGGCTTCGGCCGCCGGCGCACCTGCACTCATGGCCGGCGCATGTCCCGCTGCAGGAGCGGCCGCGCCGCCACCATGCACCACATGCACCATCGGTGCGGCGTGTGTCGCAGCAAAGGCCGACTCGCCCTTGAGCCGCACCTTGAGGCCGCTGTCTTTGTCTTCAATCTCCAACTCGGAGAGCTTGCCCCGTTCCATCAGGGCGACGAGTTTTTGGATCAGCTTGAGGTCCATGTTGGTCTTTAGGTGCGCGAGTCTCTAGGTGGAGGTGATCACGGTGCGGGCTCGAGTCGACCAGCAATCTGCAGCGCGTTCAATGCTGCACCTTTGCGGATTTGGTCGCCCACCGCGAAGAAGGATAGCGAGCGAGGCCCTCGGTTACCCGCGCGCACTCGGCCGACCGACACAGGATCGGCTCCGGCGCACTCGCGCGGACGGGGACCATGCGGATCGCGCACGAGGACCAGCCCTTCGGCCGCCTCCAAGGCGGCATAGAGTTCCGGCAGGTGCACCTCACGCTGGGTCAGCAAGTGCACGGCCACGCTGTGGCAGCGCTCCACCGGCACGCGCGCCGTCGAGGCTTCGACGATGAGATCGGGGCGCCGCAGGATCTTGCGCAGTTCCTCGACGATCTTCTGTTCCTCGCCCGAGTGGCCGTGCGCATCCACAGCGGCAATGGCGGGGATCACATTCAAGGCCAAAGCCGCTGCGAAGGGCGAGTCCGCGGCGCGTTCACCACGACCACCCGAGCCCAGATCGGCAAGCTCCGCGCGCAAAGCCTGCAAGCCGGGCGCTCCAGCCCCCGAGGCGGCCTGGTAGCTGACCACGATCACTTCAGCCAAACCGTACAGGCGCTCGATGACCGCCAGCGGCAGGAGCGCGATCGCGCTGGTGCAGTTGGGATTGGCAATCAAGCGCGGTTGCGCAGCCAGCAGGTCACCGTTCACCTCTGGGACGACCAGAGGAATCTGCGGGTCCATGCGCAACGCGCTGGAGAGATCGATCACGCGCACACCGCGCGCCACCAAACGCGGCGCCAGCTCGCGCGACACACCCGAAGGCGTGCACAAGAACGCCAGGTCGCACTGCGCAACTACATCATCGCTGTGAGCCTGCACGGGCAGGGTGCTGGCTCCCAGCGCAAGAGTGCGCGCGGTGCGCGCGGTGCACACCAGTCGTTCAGGAGCATGCCCTGCTGCGAGCAACAGGCTGCACAACTCCACGCCAGTGACACCATTCGCGCCCACCACGGCGATGCGCAACTGCAAGTGCGCGGGAGTCCAACGAAAGGCAGGTTTCATGCGGTTACGAGGCTCAGTGGTTAGTGCCGGGACGACGCCACAAGCCAGACTTGCCGCCGCGCTTCTCGACCAGCTCGACGCGGCCGAGCACGATGCCCTTGTCAAGTCCTTTGGACATGTCATAGACCGTCAAGGCCGCCAACGAGGCCCCGACCATGGCCTCCATCTCGACACCCGTCGCGGCCCGCGTGCGCGCGGTGCAGCGCACCTCCAACTCGGTCGCCGACAGTTGCTCGAGCACCACATCGACCCAGTCGAGCGGCAAGGAATGGCACAACGGAATCAACTCGTCCGTGCGTTTGGCCGCGGCGATGCCCGCCACACGCGCCACCTCGCCGATGGGCCCCTTCGGGCCACCTTCAGCTAACAGTCGCGGCAACAGGCCTTCGGGGAACTGCACCACCGCGCGCGCCACGGCCGTACGGGCGGAGGGCGCCTTGGCGCTGGTATCGACCATGGCGGACTCCACCCGGCCAGCGCGCGTGCGCAGATGGGTAGGAACAGGTTGCTGGGTGGCCTTAGGCGAGGCCTTCCGGGGACGGGACATGGGGTAGGAACGGTACATTTTTCGTCTGAACGCTGCGAGTGACCTCGCAGATGCGTACCTTGCTCAAGGTCGAAGGCCTCAAACCGCGACCTATGAGAGTCCAATCGCATGAAACTCCTCGCTAGCACCACTCTGTCTGTCGCCCTCCTCGCGCTGTGCCCGTACGCGCAGCCCCTATCTGGGACTTCTGTGTCTGGCACACAGGCGGACGGCGCCAGCGAGCGCGTGGGCGCCACGCTGCAGGCCGCCGCGGGACTGCCCTTGGAAGAAGCCTTCGGCACGCTGGGCAACCTGACGGCGGAGACGCCGGAAGAGCGCAATGCCCTCGACAAGGAGCTGGATGCGCGGCTGGCGGCCAAGCCTTCGGCCCGGGATACCTTGCTCTTGTGCTCGGCGCGCTTGGCTGGTGAGGACGTGGATCCCGACCTGTTGATGCGTGCGTTGCAGCCGATTCTGAAAGACGCGGGCGATGAGCGCACGGCGGCCGCCGCGGCGCGCATCTTGGCCGATCGCGTGTTCAAAACACTTGACGACAAGGCCAAGGAAGAGCTGGGCAGCGCGCTGAGCAGCGTGGCCAAGGACGCCGAACGCGCCGGCTCGGTGCGCATTCCCACCGCCATCGCCTTGCATGGTTTGGGGCGCGCCGAATACCAGCGCGAGGCACGCGCCGAGCTGGTGGCCTTCTTGGGCTCCTCGGATGCAGCCTTGTCGGCCTTTGCGGCCTTGGCTTTGGCCGAAGTCGGCGACATGGAGACACCGCGCGAGGCGTTGCAACGCTTGGCGCGCCGCCCGGATGCGACCGGTGCGCTGGCTGCGAGCTACCTCAAGCAAGAGGACATCCGTCGCCTGTACGACCGTCGCCAAAAGAACGTGCTCGACTATGCCAAGAAGCAAGTGGAAGGCACCGAGCTGACGGGCAAGGCCGATCTCAAGTTGATTGAGAACGTGATCCGCTTGATCGAGACCAGCGCCTTGGAAGGCGACAAGGTCAAGCGTCAAGAGCTGATCGATGCGGCCTTGGACGGCATGCTGCGCCGTCTGGACGAGCACAGCTCGTACTTGACGCCCAAGGAGTACAAGGACTTCGCGCAGGACTTGCTCGAGGCCGAATACGGCGGCATCGGCGCCTACGTGGGCGAAGACCCCGAGGACAAGTTGTTCACGATCCGGCAGCCGATCTACTCGGGCCCGGCGTACCGCGCGGGTCTGCACAGCGACGACAAGATCGTGCGCATCGGTGATTGGCCGACCTTTGACAATCGCGGCAGCAAGCCGACCGACGAGATCATCAAGCGTCTCAAGGGCAAGCCCGGCACCACCGTCAAGCTGTACATCTGGCGGCGTGGCATGAATGCCGAGTTGATTGATCGCCCGACCGAGGAGATGGCGGTCGAGATCCAGCGCGAAGAGATCACGATTCCGCCCGTCAAGGCGGACTTGCTGCCGGATGGAGTCGCGCTGGTGGAGCTGGTGTCGTTCACGCGCGTAGCCAGCGAACAACTGGAAGAGAAGCTGACGGAGTTCAAGCAGAAGGGTTTGAAGGCCGTGGTGCTTGACCTGCGCCAGAACTCAGGCGGTTTGCTCGAAGAAGCGCGCAATGTGGCCGCGCTCTTCCTGCCGCGCAAGAAGCTCGTCGTCAGCACCGAAAGCCGCGTGGAAGACACGCAACGCCTCTACACCAACCGCGAACCGTTGGTCGGCGAGGATGTGCCGGTGGTGGTGTTGGTGTCGCGCTTCTCGGCCTCGGCCTCGGAGATCGTCTCCGGAGCGTTGCAGGACCACGGACGTGCCGTGGTTGTGGGCCAGCGCACCTATGGCAAGGGGTCGGTGCAGACGCTCGCGCCCGTGCCTGGTGAACGCAACGACGAGTTCAAGGACGAGAACGGTAACGGCCGCCACGACACGTGGGAGCAGCTCACCAAGGACTACAACGGCAACGGCGAGTTCGACTTTGCGCCGCGTGCGCGCCTCACGATCGCGCGCTACTTGCTGCCGTCAGGGCGTTCGATCCACCGCGAGATCGATGACGAAGGCAAGCTCACGTCCGAAGGCGGCGTGGTGCCGGACGAGAAGATCGATCCGTTGCGCTTGGATGCCTCGACCATCGAACAGATGCGCGCTGTGCTCTTGTCCAAGAAGCTGCGCGACTACCTCGATGTGCATTACAAGGCTCAACCGCAGCTGTTCCAAAAGCTGGCCGTGTGCGATGACGACAAGCCGGAGAGCTATCCGGAGTTCGATCAGTTGTATGCTGCTTTGGACACCACTCTGGATCGTGCCTCGGTGCGCTACCTGTTGCGCCGCGAGGTGCGCGGGCGGGCACAAGACGATCGTGGCGCGGCCTTCCCCGAAGGTGACTTCCAAGAAGATCCGCAATTGCAGAAGGCCATCGAAGTGGCGTTGGCCAAGCTGGGACGCACGCCGGCCGATGTGCCGGAATATGGCGCAACTTTCGGCGAAGCCAAGGCCAGCAAGCCCCAGAAGCCGCTCGATCTCGCGCTATCGGATCGTGAACGTACAGATCTCTTGACAACCATGGAGTGGCTGGAACAAGAGCGCAAGAAGCTCGATCCTGCCGATCCGCGCTGGGACGAAGTGCGCCAAGTGCTGCAACGCATCTTGTCGCAACCCAAGTAACGCAAAGCGCACGTAGCGCAGGCTACGCGCCGCTCATTCGGCCCACGTCAGCTGCCAGCTGAGTGGGCCGTTTGCTTGACGCGCACGCTCGACAGGCAGCGTGAGTGTCGCGGTCTTGGCCTCGCTTTCGCCACGCGCACCGCGCACGCGGGTGCCGGCGAGTCCTTGGCTGACGACCGTCTCAGGCAACTCGATCTCGAGCTTGAACGCGGCGCCGATTTCGCGCGCACGGCTGTCGCTGGTGAAGGCCGACACCGCATCGAGTCGCGCCGTATCCTCCATCGGCACGAACAAGCGCGGCCAGCGCGCGTCGGGACCTTGGGGGATGGTGACTTCCAACCAGCGCAGGCCCGCTTCGCTGGAGCCGGACTTGAAGCGGATGTCCGCCAAGGTCAGTTGATTGATGTCGGCATAGCGTCCGCTGGACGCGACGAGTCCCACGCGAGCTGTGGTGCTGGCACCGCCGACTTGGCCGTCGACCGGCCCGGGCTCGGGAACTTGCAGCAAGCAGCTCGTGTACAGCTCGCCCGCACCACCCGAGCGCAGGCGCAAGCGCGCCGAAGTAGCATCCTCCTCTTCGCAGCTGGAGAGCAGGAACGCGAGTGTGCAGCCGAGGAGCAGGGAGGTGCGCATGGAGGTACCTGCGACCGAGGCTAGCGCGCGGACCGATGGCGTTCCACAAGTGGGGGCTGGATCGTGGTCGCTGGGTGTGATTCCTTGCCACCATGCCGAGCCTGTCGTCCCCCCTACTGCTATCGGGTCCTCAAGCACTACGAGCCGAGTTGGAGCACAACGTGCGCGCACGGCGCGCGGCCCAGCAACGGGACTTGCGGCTGTTGGCGCAGACCACACTCATCGTCGTGCCGAGCCATCACCTCGCGCATCAGGTGCAAGCGCTGTTGTGTGGCCTCGGGACGACAGGGATGCGTGTTGCCACCGCGGCCCAAGCAGCGCGCGATGTGCTGCAACGCGCTGGGTTGGCCCAACGCGGCGGTGCCGGATGGATGGAGGCCATGCTGCGCGCCGAAGTGCGTGCGCAGGGCCTGGAACAGGCACTGATCAGCAGCGAAGGTTCGTGGGGCCTGTTGCTGGCGACGATTGGCGACCTGCTGGATGCCGGTTTGACGCACGATTGCCTCGAGGCGGCGTTGGAAGCGCTGCCGACCACGGAGGTGCGGGCGCGTCAGTTGGTGCAGCTGGCAGCAGCCTTGGATGCGCGCTTGGAAGCGGCTGGGTTGGGGCGGCCGCACCACATCTACGCGCAAGCAGCCGAAGCTCTGCGCCAGCGTGACATCGTGTGGGGCTTCCACGATGTGTGGATCACCGGCTTCGCAGACGCCACAGGGCTGCTGACCTTGTTCTTGGAGGCTTTGCAGCGCAGCAGCAACTGCACGGTCTACTGGGACGCCACACAGTCAGGTGGCGCGCGTTTCGGACGAGCGCTGCGCGAGGCCTTGGGGGTGCACGCGCAGTCTTTGCCTGCGACGTCGCCGCTGCCGCGCTTGGTGCGCGCATCCACCCGTGGCGTCGAGGCACGCCTGCTGGCCACCGACATTCATGCCGCCTTGCAACGCGGCGTACAACCGGAGCAGATTGCGCTGGTCGTGCGCACGCATGACGCACACTCATCGCGTTTGGGCCAAGCGTTGCGTGAACTAGGCATTCCTGTGGCCTCGACGGACATGCGCCGCGATGCGGCCACACGCCCCCTGCTCGCGTTGGCAGATGTGTGGGAGCGTGGCGGCAGTGCTGGGCTGAAGAGTTGGTGCAGCGCGATGCAACACACCGCACCAGAAGTGCGCTTGGGCTTGGCTGTGTTGGGCCTGCGCAGCGTGCACGAACTTGCGCAAGGCACGGCCATCACCGCCTTGCCGG
>CAIKQM010000523.1 GCA_903829565.1 uncultured Planctomycetota bacterium | reverse complement strand
TCAAAGTCCTTCTCACCGTAGGCCGAGAGCACATCCGAGGTGTGCAAGAAGCCGTTGCGGCCTTCACCGAAGTCGATGAACGCAGCACCGATGGCCGGCTCGAGGTTGACCACGCGACCGCGGTAGATGTCGTTGACGAGGCTGTCGTGATCCTTGACCGTCATCTGGAAGTCGACGATCAAGTCGTCTTCCACGACGGCAACGCGTTGCTCCTCGGGGTCGGAAGCGTTGACCAGAATCAGCGCATTGCGCTCTTCCTCGGGCACAACGACCGCATCATCGGCATCGTCATGTTCCTCGACAGGACCACGGCGACGGCGACGCTTGCGTTCCAGCTCTGACTGAGCCGCGTCTTCGCTCGGATAGAGGCCCGAATCGAGCAGCTCCGCCTCGTCGGGCAACTCCACCAGCTGCGGCAAGTCGTCCTCGCCCGGCAAGATCTCGACTTCGGCCGGCGCATCATCGCGAGCATGCTGGACCAACGGCTTCGTCTGCTTGCCACGACGACGACGGCCACCACGCGAGCCGCGACGGCGGCGCTTGCCATCCTCGGTCGCTTCATCGGCTGCGCCGATGATGGCCGGAGTGTCGGCTGCTTCGCTGGCGTCGGCGTCGCTGGCATAGGCTGCATCGCCCGCAGTGCTGAGCGGGGCAGACTCCGCATCACCTTCGTCGACCACCCACGCATCCAACTCGCGCGGCACGCCACCACGCTGTGCACGGCGCTCACTGCTGGAGTGCGGAGCCGACTCGGCGCCTAGCGGCGCGCCTTCGCCGGCCGGTGCATCCTCCGCACCACCACGACCACGACCGCCACGACGGCCGCGGCGACGGCGCTTCTTGCGTCCGACTGTGTCGGCTTGCACCACAAAGTCGCCGGCAACGAAGTCACCCGCCTCTTCGTCGCTGGCCACGGCTGCATTCGTGAGGTGGCCACCGACAGGCACTCCCACATCCAGCTCGTCGTCAAGCGGGACATCGATGATGGCGGGACCATCCAGATCCTCGGCCACAGAAGCTGCGGCTACCTCTGCGCTGCTTGCATCTTCGTTAGTCGCACCTTCCGCGCTCGCATCTTTGGTGCGGCGACGACGGCCGCCGCGCGAACCACGACGACGGCGCGGCCGCTCATCGGGTGTGGTCGGCTCCAAGGGAGAAGCCGGGTCCGTCGCATCAGAAGGTTGGGGATCGAAAGGCAGAGAGTCGCGCCCGACTTCGTCGGGCTCGCGTTCGTTGTTCATTGTCAAGTAAACTGGCAGGACGCATCGCTCCGCTTGCGGAGCGCGATAGGCCTAATGCACAGCGCTTTGAGTCAACCGGCGACTTGGCGGGTGCGCGCAGCGCGCGCGGGATCGCGAAGGTCTGCCAGAAGGTGCTGCACGGAGCAGCAGCCTGCGACTAGCTGTATCGAGCGTCGGGTTGTGTCGAGTGCCGCAGCCCTCGCACGGAACAGTTCCGGCGGGCGACTACAGCTGTACGGTTTGTGCCCCCAAGGGCTATGGACGGATCAACCGCCCGCAGTTCCTATCGGCACAACCACACTTTGGCTTGTGCAGAGCCCGCATGGAAGGAAGAAAGCTGTCAAATTTGCACAACAGGCCAAATAGGCAGTCTCAGCACCTGCCCTATACAGCAGCGTAGCCATCCCTGCTGAGGCAGGCATGGCTACGCATTAGGAACGGACTGATCCGTGGACGGCTGCTAAGAATCAGCCTTCTTTAGGAGCGTCTGCAGGCTTCGTTTCGACTGCTTTGCCCTGACCTTCGGCCGGCGACGAGGCACCTTGCACGCCGGTCTTCTCGCCGATGAGCGCATCCAGCTCATCCTTCAAGCGCGTGCGACGACGCTCGAGCTCTTGGCGCAGCAAGATCTCGGTGTCTTCCGAACTGTGCACGATCGTCGGCGTAATGAAGACCATCAAGCTGCGGCGATCACGGTTCTTGGCTTCATGCGAGAACAGCTCGCCGAGCACCGGAATGTCGCCCAGGAACGGCACCTTCGAGTTCGTTTCGATGTCGGAGTCCGTGGTCAAGCCACCGATGACGGCGGTCTGGCCGTTCTCCAACATCATCGTGGTCACGATGGTGCTGGAACGCGTGCGCGGCAAAGCGATGGAGCCTTCCGAACCGCCCGAGCCCACGGTGAACACGTCGAAGCCCGGAGGCGCGAGCGACGAGTTGCCCGTGCCGGAGAGACTGGTCTCCTTCGGGATGACTTCCATCACGATCTTCTTCGTGCCGGGAATCACATTCGGACGGATGAGCAACTGGAAGCCCACTTCGACGGGAGAGGAACTGGCCTCAGCCACCGACAACTGCAGACCACCAGCTTGGCCTTGCTCGCTCTTCGCTTCGGCGTAGCGCACGGTCTCACCCACGAAGATCGTGGCTTCGGAGCCATCGAGCGCGATGATCTTCGGCGCTTGGATGACTTCCGTCTTGGTGTCACGCTGCAGCAAGCGCAGCGTGGCTTGCACCTGCGTGAAGGAGAGTGCACCGAAGACCGTGTCCGGCGTGACCGTGTTGCCGAAGTTCAGTGCCGGGTCAGCGAACGGACCGCCAGCCGGGTTCGGGATCATCCAATCGTCCCAACCGCCCGAGCCTTCGCTGAACGGGAAGGTGATCGGAATCTGGCCACCGGTCATCGTGACTTGCGGACCGTTGTCGCCGTAGTCCACGCCCAGGTTCAGCACATCGCTGTTGGAGGTGGCCACGAACTTGACGTCGCAGAACACTTGCACCGGCTCGACATCCAGACGAGCGATCATGTCGCGGATCTGCTCATGCACCTGTGCGGTGTCGCGCACGATGATGACGTTCTGCGTCTCGATGTAGTCGAGGTCGCCGTTCTTGGTCAGCGCCTTGCCCAAGGCCTGCAACACGGAGAAGCTCTTGGCCACATCCGTTTGCTGCGCGCCCTTGTTCTGGCTCTTCTCGACGAAGTCCGACTTGATGACGGGCTTGTAGACGCTCTTCGGACGCAAGTAGCGCAACTGGTAGGTGCGCGTGTCCATCTGGTCTTGCAGCGTTTGCGGATCCACGACCCGCAACACACCGTAGCGTTCCTCGACGACCACATAGCCCAGCGTCTTAGCTGTGACTTC
>CAIKQM010000522.1 GCA_903829565.1 uncultured Planctomycetota bacterium | reverse complement strand
CGGCGAAGGTGGCGTGCTGGAGCGTGTGGAGCCGAACATCGCGCAAGGCCGCTTGACAGCGGTGGCGCTCACCACGGCTTCGTACTCGACCGGCGAGTCGATCACCTGGGTGCAAGGCCGCAATGTCGAGCCGTGGGAACGCGCCCATCGCGTCTGCATCCCCTCGACGCTCACCGTCGAACACATCATGGCCTCGGCTGCGTTGCCGATGTTCTTCCCTGCGGTGCGCATCGGCTCCACATGGCACGGCGATGGCGGCATGCGCTTGACTGCGCCGCTGTCACCGGCAGTGCATCTGGGTGCGCGCAAGATCCTCGCCATCTCGACGCGCGCGCACCGTACCCGCGCCGAACGCCAAGTCCCTGTGATCGAGGACTACCCGCCGGCAGCCCAAGTCATGGGTGCTGTCTTCAACTCGATCTTCCTGGATCAGTTCGACAGCGATGCCCTGCAGTTAGAGCGGACCAACCAACTTGTCGCCGGGCTGCCCGAGGAGCAGCGCGCAGGGCAGCGTCCGATCGACTTGCTCGTGGTGCGGCCATCCCGCGACCTGGGCAAGCTCGCCAATGAACACGAGCCCAAGCTCCCGACAGCGTTCCGCTTCTTGACCCGTGGTCTGGGCACCAAGGAGACGCGCTCCAACGACCTGTTGTCGCTCGTCATGTTCCAGCCCGACTACTTGTCACGCTTGGTCGAACTGGGACTGGCCGACGGCGAAGCACGCATGGGTGAGATCGAAGCGTTTTTGTCGGCCTGAAACGCTACTCTCATGGGGATGATCCCGTTCCCGCTGCTACCGCTTTCGCTCCTGCTGTCGCTGGCACAGTCAGAGTCCGCGCCCACCACAGCGACTGGCGCATTGCTTGACCAACGCGAGCTGCAAGTGGCCTGTGCGCGCCTCGCCGGCGAGTTCCCGCGCGAAGTGTCGCTGGTGCCTTTGTACGAATCGCCTCAAGGACGGCGTGTTGATGCGTTGCGCGTGGCGCGTGGCGAGCTGACACCCGGACGACCGGCGGTGCTGGTCGTGGCCGCCATCGATGGCCCGCAGGCGTGGACCAGCACGCTCGCGCTCGAAGCAGCGCGTGGTTTGTTGACTGCCACGGATCCTGCCACCAAGGCGCTTCTGAGCTCCACGACCTTCTGGATCGTGCCCCGCGCCAATCCGGATGCCTGTGAAGTACGCTTTACACAGCCGTTGAGCGAGTCGCGCGCCACCTTGCCGGCAACCTTGTCAAGCGGAGATGACGACCGCGATGGCACGAGCGGTGAAGACACACCCTCGGACTTGGACGGCAACGGCCTGATCACCTTGCTGCGCATCTCTGATCCCGCCGGCGAGTGGATTGTGGATCCACGCGACACGCGCGCCATGCGCAAGGCTGATCGCGCGCGCGGCGAACAAGGTGCCTGGCGTGTGATGCCCGAAGGTCGCGATAGCGATCGCGATCGCGCTAGCGGTGAGGATCCGCAGCTTGACCTCGTGGTGAACCGCAACTTCCCGCAAGGTTGGCGGGAACACACGCTGGAAGGTGGGGCGTGGCCCACCGCCATGGCCGAGTCCAAAGCACTCTGCGACTTCGTGCTGGCGCATCCTGAACTCGCGGCTGTGGTGGTGTACGGCGACTGGGACAACTGCGCCGAGCGGCAAAAGACGCGTGACGAAGCCGCGCGACGTAGCTCCTTGCCTTCGGAAGGCGTGCCCACCTCGGATGCGGATGCGCATGCTCTGACCATCCAACGCAGTGGTGCGCAGCTCGTCGGACAGGCGAGTGGCGGCGATCACGGCACCTTCCAAGCATGGCTACAAGCCTCGCGCGGGCTGTGGACCTTTGCTGTCGCCCCGTGGAGCATGCCCACCGATGTAGCAGCACCCGAGACTGACTCTGCTGCGGGGAAGCCGGCTCCCGCGGAACCGTCGTTGGAGGCCAAACGCTTGCGCTGGATCGATCGCGAAAAGGAGACGGCGCGCTTCGTGCCGTGGCGCCGCTTCCAACATCCGGATCTGGGCCCCGTCGAGATCGGCGGCTTCGCGCCCTTCGCGTTGATCGAACCGCCGCAAGCCGAGCGCGCACGCTTGGCTGGCGAGCAAACCAAGCTGTTGGCCGGCATTGCACAGGCGCTGCCGCGGGTGCGCGCAGCTTCGTTCACAGCCAAGGATCTGGGCAATGGCCTGCTGCAAGTGGATCTGGTGCTGCAGAACGACTCGATCCTCCCCTACCGCAGCGCCCTCGGCGTGCGCACCAACGCCGTGCGTCCGATTCGCTTGACACTCGAGCTGCCTGACGATGCTGATCGTCTCGCCGGACCCGTCGAACAGCTCATCGGCAATCTGGATGGCCTCGGCGGTCGTCAAGAAGTGCGTTGGCTGGTGCGTGGTTGCGATCCAGAGGATTTGGTGGTGCTGATTGACACTCCGCATGCAGGCGCGATGCGCATCGAGATGGAGGTGCAGTGATGCGTAACAAGCTCTATGCAACTGTGGCGCTTACCGGTTTGGTGTGTGGCTTGGCGAGCACTGCTTTCGCACAAGCCCCTGCACCGCAACGTGGTTTCCCTGGACTGCCGACGGGCTTCAGGCCGCAGGTGGAGATCGCGTGGAACCGCTTCTACGACGCGCAAGAAGTCGATGCGCTCATGGCCAAGCTCGCGCAGCAGTGGCCGAACCTGCTCAAGGAGCAAAGCATCGGCACATCGTATGAGGATCGGCCGCTCAAGCTGTGGATCCTGAACGACGAGAGCACGGGCACGCATGATCAAAAGCCCGCCATGTGGGTGGATGGCAACATCCACGGCAACGAGGTGCAGGGCGGCGAAGCAGTTGTCTACCTCGCGTGGTACTTGCTTGAGAACAGCACCAGCAACACCGAGATCGCGGCGTTGTTGAAGCGCAGCTCGTGGTACCTGCTGCCGATGGTGAACCCCGATGGTCGCGCGCGCTGGTTTGCCGAGGCGCACAACGCCTCCTCGTCGCGCACGGGCGCTCGCCCGGAGGACGACGACGGTGATGGCCGGCTGGATGAAGATGGCCCTAACGATCTGGACGGCGATGGACACATCGTCCAAATGCGCAAGTATGTGCCCGGAGCTGGCACGCACCGCCTGGATCCGGATGATCCGCGCGTCCTGATCCCCGTGCCGGCGAACGATGCGGGTCGCAAGGGTGATTGGATCTATCTTGGCTCCGAGGGCTTTGACGACGATGGCGATGGTCGCGTCGATGAAGACGGTGTCGGTGGCTACGACATGAACCGTGCGTGGCCCTCGATGTGGGAGCCCGAGCATGTGCAGCGCGGCGCAGGTCCTTATCCGCTGTTTTGGCCTGAAACGCGCGCCATCGCGAACTTCATCGTGGGGCGTCCGAACATCGCCGCCGTGCAAAGCTTTCACAACATGGGCGGCATGATCTTGCGCGGCCCGGGCGCGGAGGGCTTCGGCTCGTACGAGGCCGCCGATGTGCGCGTGTACGACGAGCTAGGCCGCGATGGCGAGCTGATGTTGCCGTTCTACCGCTACATGGTGATCTGGAAAGATCTCTATACGGTCTACGGCGGCTTCGTGAACTGGACCTACGAAGGCTTGGGCATCCTGTCGTTCACGAATGAGCTGTGGAGCGACGACCAGATGTATCCCGAGCGTTCGAAGGTTGCCGGGGGCAAGCTCGCCGATGGCGACAAACAGCGCCGTTTCTTTGATGACAAGCTCTTGGCCGGTGCCGGCTACATCGATTGGCACGAGGTCGAGCATCCGCTCTATGGCAAGGTCGAAGTCGGTGGTTGGCGCAAGGACACGGGGCGCGTGCCGCCGAGCTTCTTGATCGAAGAGATGCTGCATCGCAACGCGCT
>CAIKQM010000521.1 GCA_903829565.1 uncultured Planctomycetota bacterium | reverse complement strand
TCTGCGCTGACTGCACCCAAGTGACGCATACGCGCAGTGTGCTTTGCCATCGCTGGATCTACGGCACCCGTCGTAACCAACACGGGTGCGCTTGCGCCAAGCGTGTCCAAGGCGGCGAGCCCACGCATGGCTTGCTTCTTGGTTCGGCCGCCCCCGGGCACAAGCACATAGTCGCGTGCCCGCAACTCGAAGGCGCGCAGTCGTTCCGAGCTCTGCGAGCTGGGGCGGTCGACACCCCAAGGGACAGCCACGACGCGCTGCGGCTGATAGTTCGCCACGATCTCTGCACGCACCACCTCTGAGGCAGTCGCCACGAGTTGCGCATGGCGTGTGCCCAGCGCAGCCCATAGTTGGTGCGACCAGCCCGCATGTTCCTCTTCGGCATGCAGCCACGGGAGTTCGTGGATCGTCTGCACCAGCTTGCACGGTGCCAACACAGGGTAGGCACTCGTGCAGGAGTGCAGTACATCGAGCTTGTCGCGCTCGGCCCTGCGCGGCAGCTCATAGTGCCGCCAATGCAGCATGCTCATGCCACTTGGCGGCATCAGCGGCACCAACTCCACACGCTGGCTAGCCAACAGGGCGTCGGCAAGCCGATGAACCACATGCGCGAGGCCTCGAGAGCCGTGTCCCGCAGTGGGTGAGAGGTCGAGTCCGATGCGCAAGGTGCAGGTCGTCGCGCAAAGTGCGCGCAGTTGTTGTATACCACGCAGCATGAGATGCGTCCTCCTCTCCCTGCTGGCAGTGGGCCTGTCCAGCTGCTTTGTCGCGCGAGACTCGGTCAATGCTCCCATCGAAGTGCGTAGGTACGAGCAGTTCGTACCGGGGACTACCACTGCTGCGGAGGTGGTCGCCGCCATGGGCGCGCCAACGGATGTCGTGCAGTTGGGGCGACGCAGTGCGCTGCGCTACGACCATGCCGACGGAAAGACAGCGGGCTTCACTCTGTTTGTGGTGACCTTCGTCAACCGCGACACTCGTTCGGACCGCGTCTGGTTCTTCTTTGACGAGGAGAACAAGCTCACGCATGTGGGTGCAACGCTGGACGCACAGGGCACGGAATGGGCAATGCCGTGGCAAGAGCGCACCAACGACTAAGTCTGGCTGGTGTGGTTGCCGCACTCGCTCTTAGCGCGTGTGTGCAACTGGACTGGTCGCGCAGTCATGTGGACTTTGCTGTGCCACATGCTCGTCTGCATGCCTTGGAGGTCGGCCAAGCAACGCTCGAGGATGCGCTGGCCACTCTCGGTGCACCGTTGTATGTGTGGGAGCTGCCGGCGGATGGCTTGGCGATTGCTTACGGTGCTTGGTCGCAGGAGCAGGTCGGCATCCAGGTCTCCGTGCCCTTGGCCGAGCAGGCTTCCGCGGATTTTGACTATTCCGAGGCAGCAGCCAAGGTCGAGGGGCACGTGCTGTTCTTTGACCGTCAAGGTGTTTTGACGGTCACCGCAGAGGGCTTACTACGCGACTTGCGCGCCGAGACCGAGCGCCGTCCATCAGCCATCGAATGAACACCCTGCAACGCACTACGTGTCCGCTGGATTGCCCGGATGCCTGCGGGATTCTGGCTGAGGTTGACCAGCAGGGCCGTCTGGTCCGCTTGCGCGGTGATCCCGAGCATGGGCACTCGCGCGGGACTTTGTGCGGCAAGACGATGCTGTATCCCGAGTTGGTGCATGCGCCCCATCGTGTGACGCAGCCGCTTGTCAAACGGAATGGACAGCATGTCGCCGTCTCTTGGGAGGAAGCTCTCGATTTGGTGGCCGCAAAGACCGCCCGAGTCGCGCCGCGAGACATCTTGGCCCTGTGGTATGGAGGCAGCATGGGGCTTGTGCAGCGCAAGTTCCCGCTGCGCATGATGCATGCTCTGGGGGCTGTCTTTCATGACGGCGGGATTTGCGATGCCGCGGGCCAAGAAGGCTATGCAGCGGTCCTAGGGCGTTGCATCGGACCCGAGCTGGAGCGCATCGAAGACCATGATCTTGTGGTGATGTGGGGCTGTGATGCATCACGTACGGTACAGCACATGCAAGCGCCAGTCCGGCGCATGCAAGCGCGTGGAGTTCCCGTGATCGTGGTGGACGTGTGGCGTACTGACACCATGAAGGACGTGGAAGCGCGCGGTGGGCTGGGTGTGGTGATCCAGCCCGGAACAGACGCGTTGCTGTGTTTGGCCCTGGCGCGTTTAGCCTACGAGCGTGAGCACGTGGATCGTGCCCAACTCTCACAAGCGGCGCTTGGCAGCGAGCAGTTCGAGCAACATGTGTGCGCAGGGCATGATGTCGTCACGGCAGCGGAGACCTGCGGGGTGCAGTCTGCTGTCATCCAGCGTCTCGCTGACCTTCTCTTGGCCGCGAAGCGACCGTTCGTGAAGTCCGGTGTCGGTTGGACTCGGCGGCGCAATGGCGCCATGGGCATGCGTGCCTTGGCTTCGTTGTGTGTGGTGCTCGGTCAGCCGGATGCGTTGCACTACGAGAGTTGGGAGCACTTCCAATTGCCTGAGGATTGGATCATGCGACCCGACTTGCGGCCGGTAGACGAGCCTGTGCGCTACACCAGTCAAGTAGGTTTGGGCCGCACTCTGGAGGAGGGAGCTTTCCAAGTTGCCTTCGTCTGGTGCCACGATCCAGCCGTGACCATTCCCGATTCCGCGCGCTTCCGGCGCGGTTTTGCGCGTCCGGATCTCTTTACAGTCGTCCATGACCAGTTCATGACCGAGACAGCCCAGCTGGCAGATGTTGTGTTGCCGGCGACGAACTTCCTCGAGCATCCTGATGTGTACCGCAGTTGGGGGCACCGGCGCATGCAGCGCGCACGCGCTGTCGTGAAGGGTCCCAACGGCACACGCAGCAATGTGCAGGCATTCGCGGCGCTTGCGCAGCGAATGGGTCTCCCCAAGGAATGTTGGGATGTCGACGAGGATGCTCTGTGCGATGCGTTCTTGGAGCAATGTGCAGGACGTTTGACACCTGCGGAACTCGCTGCGGTACGCAGCGGGGTCTCCATTCAGCCGCATGCGTTGGCATTCGCCGATCGCGGCACACCTTCTGGGCGGCTGGAGTTGCACAGTTCCGCTTGTGCGGCGTCGGGACAACCGGCCATGGCTACTTGGGTTCCTGACGATGCTTGCGGTGATCGCAGACGCTTCTGGTTGGTGGCCGCACCCAGTGTGCACACGCACAACGCCACCTATTCGCACTCGGCACGTCACATCGCCAAGGCGGGCAAGCCGCGCGTGCACCTGAACCCTGACGACTTGCAGGACCTTCAGGCGGTCGAAGGCAGTCGGCTACGGCTTGCCAATGCCACGGGCACCATCTCTTTGCCCGCAGTGAGCGACTCGTCGATGCCGCGCGGCATGGTGCGTGTCGATGGCCTGCCGCGTGCGTGTGATGTGGCCGAGAGCCAAGGCATCAATGCCTTGGTCTCGGGTCAGGTCTCCGACATGGGCGGGGGCAACGTGCAGTACTCGACGATGGTGGACTTGACCGTCGTCTAGTTCGCGCTTCGTTGCTACTGCACGTCGATCACCCACACATACGGTGCGGCCAACGTCGTTCCGTCTGTGGCTGCGAGTGCAGCATGCAACTCGACGCGATCACCATCTAGCCAGCCTCCGGTGGGCGGAGTCACGCGTACCGTGCCCGTCACAACCGTTGCGGTAGCCGAACCTTGAGCATTGCCACCACGACGCACCACCACACCACTGGCGAGCGTCGCCGCGTTGGGTGTTCCTCCCACGAAAGAGAGACTGAGCGTTTGGTTCAGCGTTACGGTGCTTGTTGCCACCGGCGAGCTCTTCGCGACATAGAAGAGCTTGGGCGGTTGCGCACCTGCTGCGCCAGGTGCGCCTGCAAGCGGCGCGCCCAAAGGTCCGCAATCACG
>CAIKQM010000520.1 GCA_903829565.1 uncultured Planctomycetota bacterium | reverse complement strand
CGATCTGATCACCCACACATACGGTGCGGCCAACGCAGTTCCATCGGTGGCTGCGAGTGCAGCATGCAACTCGACGCGATCACCATCTTGCCAGCCTCCGGTGGGCGGAGTCACGCGTACCGTGCTCGTCACAACCGTGGCTGTAGCTGAAGCTTGAGCATTGCCACCACGACGCACCACCACACCATTGGCGACCGTGGCCGCATTGGGTAGGCCTCCCACGAAGGAGAGAATGAGCGCTTGGTTCAGCGTGACGGTGCTTGTTGCCACCGGTGAGCTCTTCGCGACATAGAAGAGCTTGGGCGGTTGCGCACCTGCTGCGCCAGGTGCGCCTGCAAGCGGCGCGCCCAAAGGTCCGCAATCACGCGCACCTCCCGTGGGCCCGGTCCATCCTTGACCTTGCAGAATGCCTGCTGCTGCGGGTGCCCATGACTCAGTCGCGTCTGCCGTACCAAGGAACCATGCTTGGGCGGGCACGCGGCGACGAGGTGCCGCTTGGGCGAACGACAAGCTCTGTGCTGCAGTGCTTGTCACAGCACGGGCCACACCATCATTCGCGAGCTCCAACTGCGTACCTACGCCGTTGGCGCTCGGGCTTGCGAGGCTCACGCTGCTGCCGTTGATGGCTGTGATGCGTGCGTACTCTAGGGGTGCGTTCACATACATCAGCGCGTCGTGGTTGGTGCGCACAACCGTGTTCACGCTGGTTGTGCCGGTGAAGGCCGTGCTGTGAGCTTCTGCGCCACTGTTGAGCACGGTGGAACCTACTGCTGCCGAGACGAGAGCACCTTGCGCATTGCCGGCGAAGGCGCAGTGCGTGGCCTTGATGGTGTACTTGCCTGTCAGCGCACGCGCACCGGCTCCGCCGTTGCCCCACATGGCACTGCTGGCGAGAGTCGCTACGCCGCCAAATGTCGGCTCCGAAGTGACTTGGAAGCCATCCGTACCGTTGGCCGAGCACGCCAGACGATGGGCAAACACCGAGGCATCTGCGTCGAGGTCCATGTGCACGCCAGCCAGTGTATTGCTATGCGCCGTGACGCCGCGCATCTGGATGCGTGAGGTCCAGCCAGCCGCAGTCTCATAGTCGAGGTCAATGCGCACGCCATCGAGTGCATTGTCGATCGCATCACAGTCCACGAGCGTGATGCGAAACTCTCCGATGCCTGCACCGAGCACCGGCGGTGCTGCAAGCTGCAGGTCCAGGCCCTCTTGGCCATTGCGCGAGAAACGGCAGCCACGAATGTCGAGCGAGACCACTTCTGCAGCAGGTGCGTAGAGCTTGCCGAACGCAGCGCCTTCTGCACCACACGACTCAAAGTCGCTGTTGTCGACCCACAGCTCAAAGGACCCATCCACGCTCAAGCCGTCCGCGCTGGCACCCACAACGGTGCAACCAGCGACGACAGCATCCGTCTTGCCTGCATCCGGCAACGAACGCAGACGAATGCCTCGCACGCATTGGGTCACGACGGTCGAGCGAATTTGTACGGGGTCTGTCGACGATTCGATACCAGAGGTCGTCGTCGGCAGGCCAAAGATGCGCATGCCATCAACAACAGCAGCT
>CAIKQM010000519.1 GCA_903829565.1 uncultured Planctomycetota bacterium | reverse complement strand
ACGGCGACTACGCCTTCGAAGCTGCGGTGGTCGGCATCGTTGATGATTGTGACATCCCCGGCGCGCCGGCGAGTTGGCGCGCGGATCTCTCTGTGGAGGGCGCGTGAGATGTTGATCGGCACAGTCGTCGGCAATGTCTGGGCCACGAAGAAGGATCCCACGCTGACAGGCTTGCGCCTGTTGGTGATCCGTCCGTACACGACCGATGGCAAAGCCTCGGCCGAGACCTTGGTGGCGGTGGACACACTCGGCGCAGGCATCGGCGAGCGCGTGCTCGTGGTGTTTGGTCGAGCGGCACGCCACTGCATTGGTCGCAGCCACGACATCGGCTTCCAAACCGCGGTGGCTGGCATCATCGACCGCATGGAACTCGCCGACGGCACGCTCGTCGGACCCACACCTTCCGAAGATCGCACGAGAGCGATCTGATCTGGCCCGCCCTCACTAGAAGCAGAGCTACTCATGAACCGCAACGACCTCAATCCCGTGGTGCGCGACGATGTGGCGCTGGCTGTCGCCATCGGTGTGCTCGAAACCTCGAGCGTGGCGCGTGGCATCGAGGTCGCTGATGCGGTCTTGAAGGAAGCGCAAGTCGAGTTGCTCTTCGCCACACCCGTGCAGCCGGGCAAGTACGTGATGCTGTACACCGGCTCGGTGCAGGATGTGCGCGCTGCCACGGCGCGCGGCGCGCAACTGGCTGGTGGTGATCTCGTGGATCAACTGGTCATTCCGCAGCTGCATCCGCAGGTCGTGCCGATGCTCAAGCGCACCGGCCGCCTGCAAGGCACCTTGGATGCCATCGGCGTGATCGAGACCAACACGGTGGCCTCGACGATCGCTGCTGCGGATGTGGCTTTGAAGACGGCCACGGTGGATCTGATCGATGTGCGCCTGGCGAATGGCCTCGGCGGCAAGAGCTACTTTGTGTTGACCGGCGAAGTCAGCGATGTGAAGAGCTCGGTGGCCGCCGGTGCGAAACAGGCGCAGGAACGCGGCCTTTTGGCGCGTGAAGTCGTCATTCCTAGCCCGCACCACGATCTTGTCCGGCATCTGTGATGGCACGGCGCTTCCTCACTAGTGAAGACCTGCGGCGCTTGGCCGCGGGTGGCAAGGAGGTGATCGTCGATGAAGAGACGATCGTCACTGCGGCCGCGCAGGAGCTGGCGCGTGCTCACGGCATTCTGATCGTGACTGGCCGCGGGAGTGCGTGGAAAGAGCCCACGCCGGATCGCGGACCCGATGCCGAGCGTGCGCAACGCACATTGCCGCACTTGCCGGAACCGCAAGGTGATCCCGATGAGGTGGTCACCGGCGTGGTGGTGACGGCGGTCGGGCGCAACCGCCCCGGTATCTTGGCCGAGATCACGACGGCCATTGCAGCTACGCAAGGCAGTGTGCACGACATCTCGCAGAAGATGGTCGAAGGGTACTTCCACATGGTGGTGACCGTGGAGCTGCCCCCGGGCACCATGTTCGGTGCCGTCAAGCGTCACATGGAGTGCTTGGGCGGGCCCGAGGACTATGTGGTGCGCGTGATGCATGAGCGGGTGTTCCGCTTCATGCACCGCATCTGAGCGCGACTCGACTAGGATCGGAGTCCATGAGAGGACTTCGCACGCTGCTGCACGCTCTAGCCGTCCTGTCGTTGTTGACGCTCGCGAACGGCGCAGAAACGCAAGTTCCGCGCGTGCGGGTGCTGTTCTTGGGTGATCAGGGGCATCATCAGCCGCGCGTGCGCTTTGGAGAGCTGCAGTCCGCGCTCGAGCGCGCGGGCGTGGATTTGGAATACAGCGAAGATGTCGGACGCTTGTCGTTGTCCGGTTTGTCGGACAAGGATGCGTTGATCGTCTATGCGAACATTGACGAGCTGCCGGCCTCATCCGAGCGCGCGTTGCTCGCGTGGATCCAAAGTGGCAAGGGCTTTGTGCCGTTGCATTGCGCGAGCTTCTGTTTTCGCAACAGCGACGAGTATGTGCGCCTAGTAGGAGCGCAGTTCGAGCGCCATGGCTT
>CAIKQM010000518.1 GCA_903829565.1 uncultured Planctomycetota bacterium | reverse complement strand
CTACCAACTGAGCTACGTGGGCCCTGTTTGCGGGCGATGACTCTAGCGTCCCTTTGCGCGGATTTCAAGCCTTCGGTGACAGGTCGGGGTTTGGCGGCCAAGCCACTTCCTGCGAACATGGAGGGCGCATGAATCCGCAGCACTTTCGCTATCACGAGGAGGACGGGGTCGCCGTGGTGCGGTTGGACCGCCCTGAGCGTCTCAACGCCTTGACCTTTGAGTCGTATCGCGAGCTGACGGACACCTTTGCAGCGTTGCGTACCCGTAGCTCGGTGCGCTCGGTGCTGCTGACCGGGACGGGGCGTGCCTTCTGCTCGGGCGGTGACCAGAAGGACATCATCGCGCGTTTGCTCGAGGCAGATGCCGCGCAGGTGCAGGCCTTCACACGCATGACCTGCGACTTGATCGCGAACATGCTGCGCCTTGAGAAGCCGATCGTGTGCGGCGTGAACGGCTTGGCGTGTGGCGCGGGAGCGGTGATGGCGGCCGCTGCGGATGTGCGCATTGCGGCTCCCAGCGCCAAGATCGCCTTCCTCTTCACCAAGGTTGGCTTGTCCGGCGCTGACATGGGTGCTGCTTGGTTGTTGCCCAAGATCGTCGGCATGGGGCACGCCAAGGAACTGCTCTTGGAAGGCGAGTTCATTGATGCTGCGCATGCGCACCGCATCGGGCTGTACAACCGCGTGGTGCCCGAGGCCGAGTTCGCGGCAGCAGCCTTGGCGTGGGCCAAGAAGCTCGCCGCCGGGCCTGGCATGGGCATGGCCATCACCAAGCGCATGGTGCACGCCGAGGCGACCATGAGCTTTGAAGAAGCGCTGGCGGCCGAAGGCTGGGTGCAGGCCGAATGCATGGCGCATCCGGACTATGCCGAGGCCCATGAGGCGTTCTTGCAGAAGCGCGCTCCGCGCTTCAAGGGTGGCGCGTGATGTCAAGTGTACTGGACGACCTCCAAGCGCGCGCCAAGGCCGTAGGTATGGTGCATGGTGCGCGTGTGGATGCGTTGGATGAGACGCAGGGTGCGCGCGAAGCGCTGAGCGCCATCGCGCGCGCGGGGCTGACGGCGTGGTGTGTGCCCGCTCGCTTTGGTGGAGCCGATGCGCGGCCTTTGTGCGCCGCCGACATGGTGTCGGTGCGCGCCATGTGCGCGTTGCGCCAAGAGCTCGCGTGGCACTCGCCCATGTTGGATGTGATGCTGGTGATGCAGGGCTTGGGCAGCTATGCCTTGGCCCTCGGTGGCGCGCCCGAGCTGCAAGCCAGTGTGTTGCCGCGCATTGCGCGCGGCGAGTTGGTCGGTGCGTTCGCCTTGACCGAGCCGGACGCGGGCTCGTCGCTGAACGAGGTCGCGTTGCGCGCGACCCGCCGCGGTGATGCGTGGGTGCTCGATGGCACCAAGACCTTCATCAGCAACTGTGGCCTCGCGGACGTGATCTGTGTGCTGGCTCGCACGAGCGGTGTACCCGGCGAAAGCGGCGGCACAACGATGTTCTATGTCTCTGGTCAAGCCAAAGGCTTAGAAGCCAAGCGCTTTGAAGTGACCTCTCCGCATCCGATCGGCGAATACCGCTTCAACGAAGTGATCGTGCCCGACTCGCAACGCTTGGGTGAGATCGGCGCGGGCACGGACTTGGCCTTGTCGGTGTTGGCGCGCTTCCGCACCTCCGTCGCGGCTGCGGCCAATGGCTTCGCGCGTCGCGCCTTGTACGAATCGTGCAATCGCCTGCGCGCGCGCAAGCAGTTCGGCAAACCATTGGCGAGCTTTCAAGCGCTGCGCTTCGACATCGCCGACATGGATGTGCGCGTGCGCGCTGCCGAGTTGTTGGTGGACGAAGCGGCTCGCTTGGTCGACGAAGGCGCGGATGCCACGGCCGCTGTGGCGCGCGCCAAGTACTACGCGACCGAAGGCGCCTCGTGGGTCTGCGATCGTGCGGTGCAGCACTTCGGCGGCCTCGGTGTCAAACGCGGCGAAATCGTCGAGCGCCTGTGGCGCGATGTGCGCGCCTTGCGCATCTACGAAGGCACCAGCGAAGTACAAAAACTCGTGTTAGCCAAGCAAATCTTGGGCTGAGGACAACCATGGCAAAGTTCGAGCGACATGTGTTCGTGTGTGTGAATGAACGCGGCAAAGATGACCCGCGCGGCGATTGCGCGGGCAAAGGCGGCCATGAGGTTGCCGCGGCCTTCAAAGAGAAGCTGTTTGCGCGCGGCTACAAGCGGCTCGTGCGGCCGAACAAGGCTCTGTGCTTGGACCAATGCGCCAAGGGTTGCGTCGTCGTCGTGTACCCCGAGCAAGTCTGGTACGGCGGCGTCACGCCTGCCGATGTCGACGAGATCATCGAGAGCCACATCACGCACGGCAAGCCGGTCGAGCGTCTCGTGATCCCTGACGACCAACTCACCGGTCTCGACAAGAAAGCCTGAGCGCCATGACTCTCACAACGCACAACCCGGAAGACTGGCGCGATCAGTTTCCCATTCTCGCCAGCACGACCTATCTGGTGAACCACTCGCTGGGTGCGATGCCTGTGGGCGCACGCACCAAGTTGATGGAGTTCTGTGATCAATGGGAAACGCGCGGTGTGCGCGCCTGGGCCGAAGGTTGGTGGGATGCGCCGGTGCGCGTCGGCAACTTGCTGGCCCAGCTCATGAACGCACCCGCGGGCTCCGTGGTGATGCATCAAAATGTCTCGGTGATTCAAGGCTTGGTTGCCAGTGCCTTGGACTTCACGGGGCCGCGCAACAAGGTGGTCTACACCGACATGAACTTCCCCACGAACATGTATGTGTGGGAAGGTTGGAAGAAGTACGGCGCCGAGGTGGTGACCGTGCCCACCGATGGCATTCGCGTGGATACGGCGCGCCTGTTGGAGGCGATCGACGAGCGCACCGCCATCGTTCCCATCAGTCATGTGACCTACAAGAGTCACTACGTCCAGGATGTGGCCGCCATCTGTCGTCGTGCCAAAGAGGTCGGTGCGTTGGTGCTGTTGGATGCGTACCAGTCGCTAGGCACGGTACCTGTGGATGTGCAGGCCACGGGTGTCGACATGGTCTGTGGTGGTTCCGTCAAGTGGTTGTGCGGTGGTCCGGGGGCGGGCTACTTGTATGTGCGCCCCG
>CAIKQM010000517.1 GCA_903829565.1 uncultured Planctomycetota bacterium | reverse complement strand
GATCGCAGGGTCCTGCACTTCGTCATTGGCCTCGCTGATGCGGCTGGCCACGCTTTGCGGCGCGCCGTCTAGGTCGAGGCGCCGCACCCACGCGCCACCCTTGGGTGCTTGCGTCCACGCGATCGCGTAACCGCTGGGCTTCGAGCCCCGCGCGCCGGCGCGCAACAACACAGCACTCGGCGGTGAGAGCGTGTCGCCGTCGCCAAGCTCCACCACTTTCGGAGGAGCTCCCTTGAGCGCGCCATCGGGCTGCACGATCTGCGCATAGATGGCCTGCCGACGATTGTGAATCTGACGCCAGGTGATGCACGCGCCACCATCGGGCTGCACCACGGCCTGCGGTCGATCCGCGGCACCGGGAAGCCCTGCACCGAGGCGCACCTCAGCACCAGTTAGACCACTCGTCTCGGCGCGGCGCACGTAGATCACACCGGCGCCTGCACGCCGATCGCCCCACGCAATCCACGCGGTTTGCCCATTCGAACCCACCATCGGGTGCAGCTGGTCACTGCTGGCTTGATCGGTGTTCAAGCGCTGCTCGACGCGTGCGATGCACGCGCGCTCGGGCGTGACCTCGATCAAGCGTGCATAGATATCGGCCTGCCCAGCGCGCAAGTCAGTCCAACCGAACATGAGTCGCGTGCCGTTGGACGCCAGCTGTGCAGCGCTCGCTTGCACGGCAGTCGCGGGCAGCGGCGCATAGGGCTCACCGAGCAGTTCGCCGCTTTGCGCAACGAAGTACAGCGCGTATTGAGGGGGCGCGGCAGGTGTCAAAATTCCTTGACGCTCGCCAGTACGCCCGCGGCCTGGTCCACGTTCACTGGGGCCGCGCTCCACAGGCGCGCGCTGCGGCAGTTGCGCATCGACAAGCGCGCACCACATGTCCTGCACGCGTACCAGCTGCAGCGCTGTACCGCGCGCCAGCGGAGCCGTGTGCTGCACGCGCCCGCGCTCATCGCACACCCGCAACAGCACCGAGTCATTGTCTTGCACCAACAGCGCCCACCCGCCGCCCGGAGCGGCACGCACGTTGCGCACCAAACCAGGTCCCAGATCGATGGTCTGCCAGCGCCCGCCCTCTTTGGCGCCGCGCACGGCACGCGCTCCGTTCTTGGTGTGCCATGCGACGAGCAGCGTCCCATCCGGCGCCGCCGCGGCTGCAAGGTTCGCGTCGACAGCATCCTTGCCGATGTCGAGGACCTCGGTCAGCGGGTCCGCACGCTTGTTGCGCAAGGTGTACTGGACGCGGTCCTGCCACACCCACACCAAGCCCATGTGCTCGGCGTCGATCGGAAACACCACCGGCTTGCGGCGGTCGAGCCCTTTGGGCCTGTCCTCCGGCGGGGTCTGGGCGGGGTTGACGACCAAGAACTCAATCGGCGACTGCCAGGCGGCATCAGGGCCAAACGCGCGCAGCCACGGGGCCGACCCACCGCCATGCGCGCTGGTCCATGCAATCGCCCCCCCGCCGTCCGGATAGATGAAGGCGCTCGGGTCCAAACGCCGGGCCGTATGCGGCGCATACATGGGGCGCTCCGGCTCCAGCGGCTTCAGCTCGGCATCCAAGCGCGCCACATAAATGCCCATCAACCCATCGCGCAGATCGCGCCACGCCGCCACAAACCCGCCACCCGACGCACCTTCCAGCACCTGCAGCTGCTGCGCGCAGCCGCCCTCGGTGTCTTGGTGCACCACCGCATCGGCCACAACGACGTCCCGAACCGGCGGCGGCAGCCACCCGAAGGTCCCGTCCGGCGGATTGCTCGGATCTTGGAGCGAAAGTGAGAGGGCGCAGGTGAAGGCAGCGAGTCCGAGTCCCATGGAAGGTCCTATCTGAAGCCGATTCAACGCCATCTTCATCAACTTCCCCGCAGGAAACCAAGAATCGTGGTACAGGTTCTATACAGACAGCAGGACCACGGTGACGCCCCCCTCGGAAACGGCAGCGACGGAAGCCCGCACGGTGATGCCGGCGCGGACGCAGGCTTCGGCCAATATGGTCGTGGCGGTGGTGCTGGCGGTGGTGGTGGCAGGGCTCTTGGCCTACATCGCCCTGATTTGATACTGGTCCAGATCAGTGTGCACGCGGCTATGCGCGTTCCTTAGCCAGGCCTGCGGAATACGAACTTAGGTCGCCTTGTGTACAGCGGCCCACACCACCCTAAGGCCTGGAGCGCAGCGCTCTCGTCCGCGGAGCAGTTTGCGGCGGGAAACACAGCGCCGAGCGGCCCACCGACCCTTTCGACCCGTGCACACTCATCTGGGCCAGTATCCATTCACCCCAGCAATTTCTGCACTTCCTGATACATGGGGAACCTCCCCAGCTCCTTCTTCGAGAAGATCTTTCTCCCCTCGACCGTCACCTCGAACACCCCACCTCGAGAAGGAACCAGCACCACCTCGACAGACGGGTAGGCTTCCTTCAACTCGGCAGTCAGACCGACTGCCTGGGGACGGTAGTTTCACTGAGCGCAGTACTCGATCTGGACCTTCATGGTGACCTCCGCAGGGCATCCTGCCCCTCCCTCCGGCCGGCCGCAATGGCTGGAGGGTGCGAAGTTCGCCTGAATCGGTCCAATTCGGGGACAGTTCACGGAACCGCAAACCGCTCTAGGCAGTTATAGATGGTTGGTGGGACGCGCAGTCCCGCCCTGACCCTCCAGTCAGACAGCCCTACCAAGCTTGAATCGACGGCCGGACCCGGCCTCCACCATGCGCAACTACCTCTCCCTCGGACTGCTCGCGGCCCTGACCGCCGCCCCCGCCGTGTACGCTCAAGAGCAGGCGGAAGCCCAACCGCTCTTCCCGGCGCACAACGAACTCTTGGCCCAGTGGCGCGCCAAGCACGGCGACAACTGGCGCTTGAATGTCAGCGCGGAGACCGGCTGGCTAGAGATGCTGTCCGGTGGCCGCACGGTCGCCGCCTTCCGCCCGGTGGACGACCTCGAGTTCGTCGGCCTGGCCCAGAACGTCCTGCGCGAGACCGAAGCCTGGCACGGCATGGACGGCTCGACGCTGCAGCTGGTGCGTGCCCTGCACCTGCCCTTCGGCCTGACCGGCAGCACCGACAAGATGACGGTGCGCTTCCGCCAAGCGGTGAACGGCGTCCCGGTTGAGAACGGCTGGGCCAACGTCCTGTTCAACATGAACGGCGGCGTGCTCTCGATCCACACCACGGGCGCACCGCGCATCGCGGGCATGATCACCAGCCCCGCGATCGCCGCCGAGACGGCCTCGGATGCAGCCGTGGCGTACTTTGGCGCCGAGACCGGCCGCGCGCCCACGCATGTGCACGCTGCCGAGCTGGTCATCGACCAGCACCTCGTCGACGGCGAGCGTCAAGCGCGCTTGGCATGGAAGATCAACGTGCAGGCCGAACAAGAAGGCCTCACGCCCGAAGGCAAGAATGTCTACGTCGATGCGCGCACAGGCACGCCGTACCGCACGACGGAAAGCATCCACTTCTTTGATGTGTCCGGCACCGTGACCTCGAACGCGAGCCCGGGCTTGAACCCTGACACGGCCGCGAACCCCGAGCAACAATTCGCGATGAAGTACGCCCGCGTGACGGCGGGTGCGGTGACCACGACCACCGACGCGAACGGCAACTTCACTCTGCCCGGCGTGAACGCACCCATTTCGGCGACCTTCACCTATGTGGGCTCGTTCAACAACGTCATCAACGCCCAAGGCGGCGCGTACTCGCTGACCACCACGCTCAACAGCCCCACCGGCAACGTCGTCGCTATGAACCCGGCGCCGACCGAGGCGATCACGGCGCAGGCCAACGCCTTCCGCCAAGTCAACGTGTTGCGTGACTTCATCCGCGCCACCAACCCGAGCGACACGACCGGGGATTTCGTCGCCACGGCGAACGTGATGGTCGCGGGCAGCTGCAACGCGTTCTACAACGGCAGCTCGACGAACTACTACCCGCTGGGTGGTGGTTGCAACAACACGGCCTACAGCACGGTCATCAACCACGAACACGGTCACTGGATGAATGACCGCTACGGCACCGGCAACGGTGGCGACGGCTCGGGCGAAGCCAACGCCGACGTGTACGCGATGTACATCCAGGATACGCCGACTGTAGGTGCAAACTTCTCGACAACTGGGGGCATCATCCGCACCGGCACCAACACGCGCCAGTTCTGCGGTGACACCAATCCCGGTTGCTATGGCCAAGTTCACACCGATGGCGAAGTGTGGATGGGCGCCGCTTGGAAGATCCGCAGCCGCCTCAACACTAGCCTCGGCAACACGGCCGGCGACTTGACCGCCAACGCGTTGTTCATGGGCTGGATGAATGCCTACAACCAAACCACCATCCGCTCGATCATCGAGACCCAGTGGCTCACGCTGGATGACGATGATGGCAACATCAACAACGGCACGCCGCACTACGCCGACATCGACAACGGCTTCCGTGACCAAGGCTTCCCTGGTGTGCAGTTGTTCGCGATCAGCTACGCCAATGTGACCAACCTGCCGGACACGCAGAATCAAATTGGCCCCTACACGGTGTCGGCGAACATCTCGGCCAACCAAGCAACTAGCCTCGCTAGCGCGACGGTCTTCTGGCGCGTGGGCTCGGGTGCGTACAACGCGCTGCCGATGACCAACGTGTCGGGCATCCAGTGGCGCGCAGAGATCCCCGGCATCATCAGCCCGGCGACCTGCGAGTACTACATCTCGGCCACCGACAGCAACAACACCACGGCTGCGTTCCCGACGGGTGCGCCGAACGCGGGTGTGTTGGACTTTGACATCGGCATTGTGCGCATCCTCGGTGCGTGGAACTTTGACACGGCGGGCGATGAAGGTTGGACGCACGGCTCGATCGGTGACACGACGAGCCTCGCGGACGACTGGCAGCGCGAGACGCCGGCGGGCGACACGGGTAATGGCTGGACGGATCCGTCCAATGCCTACAGCCCGAGCAACGCCTGGGGCACGGACATGGGCAACGGCACGACGACCTCGACCGTCAACGGTGCCTATGCTGCGAACGCGCACATGTACTTGCGTACGCCGGTCATGAACGCCAGCAACGCCTCGGGCGTCAAGCTGTACTTCAAGCGTTGGCTCTCGGTGCAAGCCTCGGGCAGCGACCAAGCGCGCGTCTTGGTCAATGGCACGCAGGTCTACATCAACCCGACCACGAACTTCGCCGACACCTCGTGGACCTCGCAAGTGATCGACATCTCCTCGCTCGCGGATGGCAACCCGAACTTGCAGATCGATTGGCGCTTGCGCTCGAACGGCACGACGAACTGGGGCGGCTGGAACATCGATGATGTCGTCGTCAAGTGG
>CAIKQM010000516.1 GCA_903829565.1 uncultured Planctomycetota bacterium | reverse complement strand
TGACCTTGGCGGGCTTGCCGCCGCAATTGACTGCGAGCGCTTGCAGTCCCAAGGAAGCGGAAGCGCTCGCTCGCTTGGCCTTCGTGGCACACAAAGCTGGAGCTCATGTCTACGCCGCTTCGCTGGCCCAAGCTCTGAGCACGCAGCATGGTGCGTTGCCCTTGCAACTGGAAGACGGTGCCACGACTCTTGCTCAGTGGAGCGCACAGCTGCCGCGCTATGGGCACGAGGATCCCTTTGATGCGGCCGCCACCTTCCGCGCCGAAGGCAAGCGCTTTGAAGCATGGGGCGGCTTCTACGAGTTCCTCGGGCGCGTGCTCCCGAGTGAGCCGGAGGTCGAATGGACCGCGGATCGTGCGCGCACCGCGCTCTTTGCGCAGTTGCTCGATGGCGGCGGCGGTGACCTCGTGTTGCGCTTGCTGGTCTCTGATGACGACAGCGCGCCGCGCTGGACACAGCGCATCGACCAAAGCGAGATCCCACCGGCGACCCAACTCGGCTTCTTTGGCGGTCGTGTGTTCCAACTGCCAGGGCTGACGGTGCTGGCACTCAAGCAACGCATCATCGGTTTGCGCGCCAGTGATGGTGAGCTCGCATGGAGCACACCCGTGGAGGCTTTGGGGTTGGCGTATGCGGATGGTGTGCTCGTCGCGCGCGATGCCGAGGCGCGCTTGCACGCCATCGAAGCCCAAACGGGCGTGCTGTTGTGGCGCGAGAGCGATGCCCAAGGAGTGCATGCCACGACACCGTTGTGTGGTGCAGGTTGCGCGCTCTCCATGCCCGCGCCGGGCCGACGTGGCCTGATCGTGCGCGACCTCTGGACGGGACGCATGGCTGCGCGCGTTGAGCTCGACACCACCGTTGCAGCAGGCATCGAGCGCGATGCTTGGATCGATGGTGGCCGCTTGTTGTTGCCGTGGTTCAACGAAGTGCGCGAAGCCAAACGCAACCAAATCGCGGTGCATGCACTTCCGAGTGGCGAGCCGGTGGCACGCATCGGCTTCGAGGAGCCTGACGGCACCAAGCGCGTCCTGAATCAAGTTGTGTCGCAAGCGGGACAGCATTGGGCGCTGCTCCGTCCATGGGCCGGTGGCACGATCAACACCGCGCCGCAGCCGTTGCTGGTGCGCATTGATGCGCAGCGCGGGGAACTCGATCCCACGGCGAGCCATAAACTCGGATTTGAAGATCGCATTGCCGGTGTGACCCGCTTCCAACGCATGGAGTTGCCGCCCGGGCCTGTGTTCCTACTTGGAGTACGCCCCAATCAAGCACAGCGTGAGGCGCGCGTGCGTGCCTACGACTTGACGCGCGGCGAGTTGTGGAACGCTTCGGTGGGCATCCCCTACGACGAAGTGCAACACGGACTGCAGCCGCCGCCGTTGATGTCCGAGCACGCGGCCGTGGTGTGCTTGACGCAATACGATCGTCGCCTGCCTACACCCGATTTCCGCACGCGTTTGTACTGGTTCGATCCCACGAGTGGCTTGTCACTCGGCACGCGTGATCTTCCGGCTGCTGAACGCGGCGACTCACCTGTGCTCGTACCGCTAGCCGACAAGTTACTCGTGCGCACACGCACCCAACTGGAGATGCTCAAGTGATGCTGACCTTCGCGACTGCACTCCTCGCTCTGCTGCCTTCACAAGGTGGCGTGCAAGTACGCGGCGATGCTTCTGCCATCGTCGTGACGGAAGCTCACGCCACCGCCGTCGAACGCGGGCTCGATTGGCTCGCGGCCAAGCAAGCAGCCGATGGCTCGTGGGTGTCCAAGATTGGCTACAAGCTCAACAACGGCTTCAACTACACCTCGGCCGACAAAGGTCACCTGGGTGTGACCTCTTTGGCCGGCATGGCGTTCCTTGCCGGTGGGCACTTGCCCGGGCGCGGCAAGCACGGCCCGGCCATCGAGAAGGCACTAGGCTTTGTGCTCTCGTGTGTGCAAGACGATGGCTATGTCACGCACGGTGGCTCGCGCATGTATGACCATGCCTTTGCCACGCTGTTCTTGGCGGAGATCTGCGGCATGACGCATCGCGAGGATGTGGAAGCCAAGCTGCAGAAGGCCGTCGACTTCATCGTCAAGAGCCAAAACGCCGAAGGTGGTTGGCGGTACGAGCCCTATGCCGCTGAAAGCGACATGTCGATCGTGGTGTGCCAAGTGATCGCGCTGCGCGCGGCACGCAACATCGGCATTCGTGTGCCGAAGTCCACCGTCGATCGGGCCGCACGCTATGTGGTCGATTCCGCGGTGACCAAAGGTGCTGGCGGTCCAGGCTTTGGCTTCAACTTCAACGATGTGGAAGTAGGCACCTTCCACTACCAGAAGGAAGTCTACTCGCGCTCCTCTTTCCCTCTCACGGCTGCTGGTGTCACGGCCTTGTACGGTCTGGGCATCTACTCGGATGAACTGATTCGCAAGGGGCTCGACTACTTGGCGCGCAACTTGTCCGAGTTCAATCGCACGCATGCCAAGAGCGGCCACTACTTCTTCTGGTACGGCCATTACTACGGT
>CAIKQM010000515.1 GCA_903829565.1 uncultured Planctomycetota bacterium | reverse complement strand
TGATAGCGCTCCCAGGCTACGCCCGGCTCGAGGACAAAGCCCGCCGGTAGGTTGTCTTGATCCTCCGGCTTGAGTTCAAAGAGCGCCAGTTCCATGCGCGGCATGAGGTCATGCCATGCAGCCGTGCGGTCGATGCTGGTCACTCCGCTTTCGCGTAGTGCGGCCCAACGCAGGGCTGTGAGTTGTCCAATAAACAGGACACGCAGACCTTCTCCGCTCTTGCCGCGCGCAGCGCGAACGGCTTGCGGCACGAGCGCGACGCTGGTGCGCAAGCGCGCCATGTCTTCGCCTGCATCGTCCAAGTTGGGCGTCACCAAGCGCCGTTCGACCGTGGCGATCTTGAGTCCGCCATCGCCGGGTTCGACGGTGGTGAAGCCCACCGCGGCATCCGCCGCGAGGTAGGGGATCACCGGACGCCGCGACCAAGGCGCCAGCAGCACGACGGGCTTGACCGTCGGGATCGCGACCAGTGCCGCGCAGCCAAGGATCGGGCCGACGGCGAACCAGCGCGTACGCTCCTTCGATTCGGCCAAGGCTGCCAACGCTGCGCCGGCACAAGTGACCCACACGGCGAGCGGGATCCATTGGGCTGCGGAGAGCGCATCTTGCGTGGGATCGCCGGCTGCGAGCAGTTCGGGCACCAACAACAAGCCCACCGCGCCGCCGACGAGGGCCACACCGGTGGCGTACTTGCCGCGCAAAGCGTGCAGCGCCACGCCCAACGAAAGCGCCGGCAAAGCGTAGGCGCTGGCCGCTAGCAACGCGTCCCAACGCCATGTGCCGCGCCAAGAGAAGTCGAGCCCAAAGCGTTCCAGATGCTCGGCGAGTCCACGCTGTGTCGACACCGAGTCGAGCCAGCTCAGCGCGAGCAAGCAACTGCTGGCCGCCAACGCCAGCGCGACATAGGACGCGAGTCGGGCTGTGCGCAACGAGCTCAGCATCATCGTGAAGGCGCTTGCGCCGACCGCCATCAGCAACAAGAGCACCACGCCGTGAGCGCTGGCCGCTCCGGTGGAGCCATCGCCCAGCAAGCGCGCGTGGCGCCCCACGCAAGCGAGCGCGACGGCGACACCTGCGGCGGCCAAGAACAGTCCCACAAGCTCGAGCTTCTTCGGCTGCGGCAGGCGCGCATCGACCTTGGTTTCGGCCGCCAAACCGAGCACCACCAGCAAAGGCATGAAGAGCAGCACATCCCACATCGGCATGCCGTACGAGGCGGTTCCCAAGAACGCATGCACGGCATAGCCGAGTGGCAGGCCCCACAACGCTGACAAGCGTGGTCCGCGTGCATAGGTGCGCACCACGATGCCACCCAGCAGCAAGGCGAACACGCTCCACAGCGCCGTGGAGTGCGCGTCGAGCCCCGTCCACGTGGTGATGCCGCCGCCTAACCCGCTGCGGGTGCGTGAGAGGACCGCCCCGAAGAGAGCGCCGAACAGGAACTGCGCCAGTGCGTACATGTGCCGAAGGATACGAAACCAGCGCTACCATCGAGAGCCATGAAGCCGGGCCCTGTCGCGTTGCGTGAACTGCAAGCGCCGTTGTTGGCGTGGTATCGCGCTGTGCAACGCGACCTGCCTTGGCGCCGCACGCGTGATCCGTACCGCATCTGGATCAGTGAGGCGATGCTGCAACAAACGCGCGTCGAGGCGGTCATCGGCCACTACGAGCGCTTTGTGGCGCGCTTTCCCAGTGTGCAGGCTCTGGCCGAGGCGGACACGCAAGCGGTGCTCGAGGCGTGGAGCGGACTGGGCTACTACCGGCGTGCGCGCGCCTTGCACGCCACGGCGCAAGAACTGGTGGCGCGCCATCTCGGCGTGTTCCCGCAGCGCGCCGCTGAGTTGGTGCAACTGCACGGCATTGGCCCATACACAGCTGGAGCGGTCGCGAGCATCGCCTTTGATGCTCCGGACGCGCTGGTGGACGGCAATGTGGAGCGCGTCTTCGCGCGCTGGCTGGGCTGGGAATTGCCGCGTGCCTCGCCCGAGCTGAAGCGCCGCAGCTGGCAGCTCGCCGACGAGTTGGTGCCGGCCGCGGGCGCGGGCGAATGGAACCAGGCCCTGATGGAGCTAGGCGCGGTGGTGTGCACGCCGCGCAAGCCGCGCTGCCTCGCTTGTCCGGTGGCTGCGTGGTGCACAGCGCACCGCACCGGGCGCGCGGAGGCTTTGCCGTTGGAGCGCGCCAAGCCGGCCACGCTTGAGGTCGAGCTGCTCGTGCACGTGGTGCGTGAAGGCGGGCAGTACTTGCTTGTCAAGCGTCCTGAACAGGGCCGCATGGCAGGTTTGCTCGAGTTTCCAAGCATCGAAACAGCACCTGGTGAGGTGCTTTGGCCGCGGGCTTTGCAGGCCGAGTTCGCCACGGGCGACGAGTTGGCGCGCGTGCGCCACGCCATCACGCGCCACCGCATCCACGCCCGCGTGGTGGAGGCGCGCTTGCTGCGCCCGGTCGTGGCCGGCGAGCTGGCGGATGCGCGCGGTGCACGCTGGGTGTACTCCAGCCCCGAACGCTTGGGACAACTGGCGTTGACGGGCATGGCGCGCAAACTGTGTGCGCTGCTCCATTGATCGCCGCCGCGCAGGATGGCACAAGGTGCGCGGAGGTTCCGTCTCTGTCGCCGCAACGCCTAAGTGCCAAGGGAGTCAGCTTCGTTGTACCCGCGTACAACGAGGAAGACGGGATTGCAGGCGTAGTCGAGCGCCTGTGCGCGCTGCAGCTCGGTGTGCCGATCGAGTTGGTGGTCGTGGATGACGGCTCCAAGGATCGCACCGCCGAGCGCTTGCTGGAACTGCAGCTGCGCTTTCCGGCCTTGGTCGTTGTGCGCCACCCGCACAACAAGGGCTACGGAGCTGCGCTCAAGACCGGCTTTGCGCGTGCCCAGCACGACATCGTGGTCATCACCGATGCGGACGGGACCTATCCCGAGGGCATGATTGGCGCGCTGATCGAGAAGGTCGACGCAGGCGCCGACATGGCGGTCGGTTCGCGCACGGGCAAGGATGTGCACATTCCGCTGGTGCGCCGTCCGGCGAAGGCCTTCTTGCGTTGGCTGGCGAGCTACTTGGCGGGCACGCACATTCCGGATCTCAACTCAGGACTGCGTGCGATCCGGCGCGAGCTGGTCATGCGCTACCGCCCGATCTTGCCGCAGGGCTTCTCCTTCACCACCACGATCACCTTGGCGGCTTTGACCAATGATCATGTGGTGGCGTATGTGCCGATCAACTACGCCAAACGCTCGGGCCGCTCGAAGATCCGGCCCATTCGCGACACGCTGGGCTTTACCCAGTTGATCGTGCGCACGGTGCTGTACTTCAACCCGCTGAAGGTCATCTATCCGGTGGCGGGCTTTGTGTTGGTGCTGCTGCTGGCGTCGCTCGCCTACGACATCTTCGCCGTGTCGCCGCCGAACTTGTCGGACAAGACCACACTGCTGTTCATCGCGATGATGTTCACGCTCTCGGTCGGCTTGCTGGCCGACTTGATCGACAAGCGCACGCGCCTTTAGCGCAACAGAGAGCGCAGCACGCGCCGCACAAAGTGCTCTAGCTCAAGCGTAGAGGTGGTCTCGGGCCGCACGCGGCCACCGATGCTCGGCGCGCAGGCGCGACCCATGCGGTCGCTGGAAAGGCGCACGCTCAAGCGCTTGTTGGCGATCCCTGAGACGGCCACATCCAAGCGATCGTCGTTCCACAAGACATCGAGCCGACCTTCCTTGCCATGCAGGTCACGCAAGCGATAGCCCACACCTGCTTCGGCCGGGGTGTCGAGCGTCAAGCAACCCGACACAATCACGCCGAGGTCGCGCGTGATGGCCACCGGCCCGCAGACGAGGTTGAGGTCACGCAAACGCCGTAGCAGCGTGCGGGCCTTGTCAGCAGGTAGTAGGGGCGCGTCGAGTTCCATCATGGTGTCAGTCTCCCGCTCGTCTATCGGACGAAGTAGGGTCCGAAGTTGACTCGCGCCCTTCGGAGGCATGAGATCGCTGCCCATGGATGTCCCGCAATCGGCCCCCTCAGGCTGGGTCTTGGCTGGCCGGCTGCTCGTGTCGCTGGCGATTGCGGCCGCGGTCATGACTCCGCTGTGGCTGTGGGGCGGCGTGGATCGGGCGACATTGGAGATGACGTGGAGCCGCCTTACGCTGACGGCTTGGTTGCCGGCGTTCGCTCTGCATGCGTTCTTGTATGTGGTGCGCTCGTGGCGGTTCGCGGTGTTGTTGCCCGCCGATGTGCGCCCTCCGCAGCGCCAGTTGTTGCCGGTGTGCGCAGCGCACACGCTCGCCACCTTTGTGCTGCCGGCGAAAACGGGCGAAGCGACCTTTGTGCTGTACAGTGGCCGCACCTCTGGCGTGCCTGCGCCGGCTGCTGTGGCGGCTTTGGTGGTGTCAAGAATTTTGGACATGGCCTCCGTCTTCCTCGGCCTTGGCGTGGCGTGTGTCGCCATGCATGTGTCCGGCAGCTGGCCTGCAGTTGCGTGGTTCTTGCCCGCAGGTTTGGTGCTGTTGGTGCTGGCCGCAGCGGGCTTTGCGCTGGCGGCGCGCGGCGATTCTCTGGTCGCGGCAGTGGGTTGGTTCGTGCGTGTGCTGCGCTTGTCGACGACAAAGCCAGGACAGTGGTTGCTGACGCGCGCTGATGCGTTTGCGGCCGCGCTGCGTCAGGCCGGTTCGCCTATGCGCCTTGCCAGCGCCTGTGCGTTGTCGCTGCTGGCGTGGTTGGTGATCTTCTTGTTCTGCGCGATCTTGGCGCGTGGCTTGGGCATCGGCACTCAGATCGGGTTAGCGGAAGCCACCTTTGGTTCCGCACTCGCCATGGTGACTTCCCTCGTGCCGCTGTCGGCCTTTGCGAACTTTGGCACCTTTGAAGCCGGCTGGGTTGGCGGCTTCGGTTTGCTGGGCGTAGATCGCGAGACAGCGGTGGCGACCGGCGTGGGGCTGCATGTGGTGCAGCTCGTGCATGTGGTGTTCTTAGGCGTGCTCGGTCACATCGGCATGGCGCTTTGGTCGCGCCGTTCCTGAGTAGAGATGCCGCGTGACCGGCGCGCAGCGCGCATCTGCACGAGCTTGGCCGCCACGGCTTCACCGATGACGCGACAGCCTTGTGGTGTGCAGTGAATCTCGTCGTACCAGTGCGTCCAATCGTTCGGTAGCACCGGCCGCAAGTCGAGTTCGCCCACACCCATCTCATGGGCAATGCGTGTGGCGCTGGCGTCCACTTGGCGCAGCAGATCCCACACCACCGGATAGTCCCAATAGGCATCCACCGGCCCTTCGAAGGGCTTGCCGCGTGCAAAGCTCCAGCAATGGGCGCGCGCATCGGCTGGTGTGAACTGGCCTTCGATCCAAGGCTGGCGCGCCACCAACACCACCGGTGCACGCACAACAGCGCGCCGCACAATCGAGCGGAACCAATCTTCGAACTGATTCAGCATCGGCGTCGGGTCGGGGCACTCGCGCAAGATGGTGGTC
>CAIKQM010000514.1 GCA_903829565.1 uncultured Planctomycetota bacterium | reverse complement strand
GGGGTTGATCTCCCACCCGGGGGTACTGGGATGCGTTGCCCGTATTGGTGCGTGCACCAAGGCGCACAACCGTTCCAGCTGCGCACAGCAGGCCGTCACCGAAAGCACTGCCAGCACCGGAGGCGGAGGCGAGAGTGCCTTGGAAGTACAACGCATTGCTGTTGGGCATCTGGCTGCCGGAGAGGACGAAGCTGTCCGCACTCATGCGTGCATTGCCCGAGGCGCGCAAGCGCGCACCCACGCCGAGGGAGCTCAGGCAGCCTTCCTGCGCGCCAACCTGACTGTCGTTGCTACATGGGCATGGTGTGCGGCTTCCATCGCCAAAGCACAGGTAGCCTGCGCTGGTCGGCAAGACCGCATCGAGTGTGGTAGCAGTGGCTACCGTGACGCTCGGAATGCTCTGCGCCCCAAGGGTGGAGTCGCTCGGTCCATAGAACAGGGCCGTGTATGTCCCGGCTGGCACTCGCACTTGGTACGCGCCCAGCGCATTCGTGCGATCGCCATCAAGCGGGATGTCAAGTCCACTGGACGCAAGTGCCAGATCGATACCGGCGCCCGCAACAGCGGCACCATTGGCATCGCGCACGACACCTGTGAGCGCCAGACCAGCCTCCAGCTGCACAGCCCCGAGGGTTGATGTGGCAGCTACATTCATGGGTCCAATGCGCTTGCAAGCCATGCCGGTGGCAAAGACCGGCGTGATGTCGAAGTAGTAGCTTCCCGTAGGCAGGACCACATCAACGAAGCCGGTGGAGATGGTGTCATCGTCCGGCGTGTAGATCGGCAGCATGGTTGCTGCATCGCGCACATCGATGTCACAGTTCACCAGCGGCAGGCCGCTGGCATTGCGCACGATGGCCGTGACCGTCCAGCCGTACTCCAGCTGCACCAGACCCAAGTCGCGCGACACTTGCGCGTTGACCTGCACTGCTTTGGGAGCAAGTTGCTGTCCCGCAACAGTGGGCGGCTTCAAGCGCACCTCATAGTTGCCCGGCGGCACATTGAACGCGAAGGTGCCAGCAGCCACGCTCGTGTCGTAGCGCGTCGCTTGGTCTACATCATTGACATCGACTGCATCAAAGTTGACGCCTGTGATGCCGATGCCCACCGGACTGATGACGGTGCCTGTGATCGTTACACCAGCGGGCAGCATCACATCACCAATGTTGGTGGTGCCTGCCACGGTGACGGCGTTGCGCACGAGTTGGAGTGCCGTGCTCGCGGGCGGCGGCGGCGGATTGAAGGTCACATCAAACACGCCAGGCGGAACGGTGACCGCGAACTGTCCAAGAGCGTCAGTGCCTTGGTTGGCGGTCGTCGGCACGCCGGTGCCGTTCGAGTAGATGAGGTCGAGGTCACCGAAGGCCACAGGCACGCCGTTGGCGTCAACGAGGCGGCCGACGAGCAGGTCTGCAGACGCTGCGGGGGCCAAGCCGGAGAGACAGGCTAGAAATAGGGTGGCGCTACGATTCATGACGAACTGTAGTCGTGGGGCGTGCGCTCGGCGGTCAGATTCCGAGGTCTCCCAACCCCATTGGGCAGTTCTTGACAGGGTGGTAGGTAGCACGGGCCCTCTTGTGTGCAAGTTGAGTGCCCAACAAGGCTTGCATCTTTGCAATGTGGAAGAATCTTCCGTAATTGCAGTGGATGTTCGAGGGCTCTGTGGCTCGGATAGCCGGGGCGGGCAGCACGGCCGTCCAAGATTTGGATGTTTGGCATTGCGAACGTCTCGCAAAGAAGCTGCAAAGCGCAGCCGCGCTGTCTTTTGGCGCGATGGCGTAGCTCTAAGTTATTTATTAGTAGTAGCTTGCGTGTCAGTCGAGTGAATTGCCGTGTAGGTCCCGTATTGGGATTTCTTATCTCGGCACGCCTCTTGCCATAGCCGAGCACCCCTCGGGGTTCCCATCATGGACAGCACCCTCTCGCCTGCAGCACTCGCACACCCCTTGCGCGTGCAATTCCACAGCCACGATTCGTTCGGGCTGGGTCACCTTCGTCGTACGTTGACCTTGGCCGGCGCCTTGGCGCGCCAGGTTCCGAGCGCCGAGATCCTGATCACGACCGGCTCGCCGTGCGCGACGCACTTTGCGCTGCCGGATGGCGTCGAGATCGTGAAGCTGCCCTCCGTGTCGAAGGACGCCAAGGGTTCGTACGTGCCGCGTTCGTTGGGCGGCGACCTCGCTTCGTTGGTGCGCTTGCGCCGCGCGTTGCTGTCGGAAGTCCAGCGCAGCTTCAACCCGGATGTGCTGGTCGTCGACCACCAAGTCCTCGGCCTCGGCGACGAGCTGCACGATGTGCTCGCCGCCACGCGCGCCGCTGGCACGCGCACGATCCTCGGTCTGCGCGACATCATCGATGCACCCGATGTCGTCGCCCGCGAGTGGGGCCGTCCCGCCGCGCGCCAAGCGTTGCGCGAGTGGTACGACCGCGTGTGCGTCTACGGCGACCCGCGCATCTTTGACGCGCGCGCCGAGTACCCGGTGCCGGAAGAGCTGCGGGCGAACCTGGAGTTCGTGGGCTATGTCGGTCGTGCGGTGGTACCCGAGCGCGCCGAACGCGCGGCCGGTGCGCCCAAGCAAGTGCTGGTCACCGTGGGCGGTGGCGAAGACGGCTACGAACGCCTGTCAACTTATCTTGACGCGCTGGAGCTGGGTGGTTGCGACTGGGAATCGACGGTGGTGTGTGGTCCGCTGCTCGACCAAGAGCAGTTCAAGACCCTCAAGCGCCGCGCGCGCCGCCTGAGTGGTTGCGAGATCACGAGCTTCCACGCGGACCTGCCGCACCTGCTGTCGAAGAGCGACGCGGTGGTGGCCATGAGCGGCTACAACACCTCGGTCGAGATCATGCAAAGCCGCGTGCCCGCGGTGCTGCTGCCGCGCTGCTTCCCGCGACGCGAGCAACTGATCCGCGCGGAACGCATGCAGGCGGCGGGGTTGGCGCAGTGCCTGCCGCAGGCGACTGCTGCCGAGTTGCGCACACACCTGCGCGCAGCTCTGGACGGTGGAGTCCCTACTGGGGCGCTCCCCGATCTATCCGGCTCACAGCGTTTGGCTGTCGCCATCACCGAACTCGGCCGACTCCGTCGGCATGTCAAAAGCGCCTGACGCCACCACTTCATCCCCATGAGCACAGTTCGCGTTGCCTACCTGCTGAAGAAGTTCCCCCGCCTGTCGGAGACCTTCGTCCTTAACGAGATCCTCCAGCAAGAGCGACTCTCTACCTTTGTGCATGTCTTCTCGCGACGCGCCCCTGATAACGAGCCGCGGCATCCCGAGTTCGCGCGGCTGGTGGCCCAAGTCGAGCAACTGAAGGCCGATGACCGGATGGAGCCATGGCTGGCACTGTTTGGACCCGATCCCGAGAGCCACACGCTCTTGGAGCGCTTTGGTCAGCTTGTGCGCGAGTTGTCGCAGTACCGTCATGAGCGCATGCCGTCCCTCTTCGCTGAAGCTCTGACGGTCTTGCGCCGCGCGAAGGAAGAGCGCATCGAGCACATCCACGCGCACTTTGCTACGGACTCGGCATTGGTCGCGATGTTGGTGCATGACTTGGGTGGGCCTGGCTACAGCGTCACTGCGCATGCCAAGGACATCTATCGTTCGACAGTCAATCCCAAGCTGCTGTCGCGCTTGATTGCCCACTCGCGCTTCACCGTCACGGTGTGCGACGCGAACGTGGCCCACCTCAAGTCCATTCTCGAACCCGCGGCGATGGCCAAGGTCCGTCGCCTCTACAACGGCATTGATCTCACGGCGTTTGCACCGCGTCCGGTGCAGCGTGACGCGAACCACGTGCTGTGTGTGGCGCGTTTGGTCGAGAAGAAGGGCTTCCCGACACTCGTGCGCGCCATGAAGATCCTTGTGGATCGCGGCATCGAGGTGAAGGCGACCTTCGTTGGCGATGGTGAGGATCGCGCGCTGATCGAAGCCGAGATCGCGCGTTGCGGCATGGGTAGCCGCATCGTGCTGACCGGTGCCTTGGATCAAGAGAAGGTGCGCGGGCTTCTGGCTCAAGCGACGCTGATGGCCTTGCCGTGTGTGATCGGCGAAGACGGCAACCGCGATGCGTTGCCCACCACGCTGATTGAGTCGTTGGCCATGGGGTTGCCGTGCATCTCGACGCCGGTCGTCGGTATCCCGGAGATCTTGGACCAAGGCCGCGCAGGCGTGATGGTGCCGGAGAATGATGACCAGGCCACGGCCGATGCGATCGGTGCGCTGCTGGCGGATCCTGCACGCCGCGCCGAGCTCGCCAAGCTGGGACGCGCTCGTGCCGAACGCCTCTTCGATGGTCGTCAGAGCGCACAGACGCTGCAGGATTGGTTCCACCAGACTTCACGCGGAGTCATGGCATGAGACTGCTGCATGTGGTCCAGGATCCGGGCATCGCGCCCGGCAAGAAGAAGGGGGCAAGCGTGCACGTCGAGGCGATGCGCATCGCCTTCGCACAGCTGGGTTGCGAGGTCGTCGCCCTGGATGAAAGCGATCCCGTCCTGGCGATCGCGCGCTTTGAAGAGCTGCATGAGCACGCTCCGTTCGACTGCATCTACGAGCGTTACTCCCTTGGGCGCGCAGGGCTTGCCTTGCGAGCGGCGCAGCTGTCCGTGCCGCATGTGTACGAGGTCAACGCACCGTTAGCAGAAGAAGAGACACGCTGGCGAGATGGCTCCCGGTCGGCCGAGGAAGCCGAAGAGCGTCGTGCATTTGCGGCTGCCACTGCTGTGCTGTGCGTGAGCAGTGACTGCGCGCGCTACTCTCTTGAACGCGGTGCCAGCTCTCAAGCCGTGTATGTGGAGCCGAACGGCGTGGATGGCGAGCTCTTTGCGCCCATGGATGCGCAGGATCCCCGCCGACGTGAGTTAGTACCGGCGGGCCGCTACGCCATCGGCTTTCATGGTCGTTTGCGCCCGTGGCACAACTTCCCGATGCTCGTGGCAGCCTGTGAAGCACTTGTGACACGCGGTGTGCCCGTGCACTTGGTGTTGCTGGGCGAAGGAGACTTTGAAGCCCAGCTCGCAGGTCGCATTGCACCCGAACGCATCACGCGTTTGCCTTGGGTCGAGCACAAGGATGTCCCTCGCGTGGTGGCCGCCTGTGATGTGCTGCCCTTGACGTACTCGCCGGATGCGC
>CAIKQM010000513.1 GCA_903829565.1 uncultured Planctomycetota bacterium | reverse complement strand
GACCGTCGCCGGCAAGAAGTCCGTCAAGGGCATGAAGTGATCTGCCGGAGCTGAATAAGAAACCATGGCCAACGAAACTAAGACTACCGAGACCGGCGCAGCGGCACCCGCCAAGGCTGCCAAGAAGAAGCTCAAGAAGGTCGGGCACCGTGGCGTCGCGCACGTCAAGGCCACCTTCAACAACACGCTGGTGACGATCACCACCGCTACAGGCGAAGTGCTCGCCACGGGCAGCGCTGGAGCCGTCGGCTTCAAGGGCACCCGTAAGAGCACGCCGTTTGGTGCGCAGCGCGCTGCAGAGCGCGCGGCAGCCAGTGCGGTGCGCTTGGGCCTGCGTGAAGTCGAGGTCAAGGTCAAGGGCGCAGGCTCGGGCCGTGAGTCGGCCGTCCGTGCTCTTGCCAACTCTGGCTTGAAGGTCCTCACCATCGAGGACATCACCCCGCTGCCGCACAACGGTTGCCGCGCCCGCAAGAAGCGTCGCGTCTGATCCCACAGCTTAGCCACAGGAACACCATCACATGTCTCGTATCGTCGATCCGAAGTGCAAGCTGTGCCGCCGCGAGGGGATCAAGCTCTTCCTCAAGGGCCAGCGTTGCTTCACTGAAAAGTGCGCCGTTTCTCGCCGTGACTACCCGCCGGGTGTGCACGCGCAGAAGCGCAGCAAGGTCACCGAGTATGGCGTCCGTTTGCGCGAGAAGCAGAAGCTCAAGCGCATCTACGGCGTCGGTGAGCGCCAGTTCCGCCTCTACTTCCAAGAGGCCGAGCGTCTGCGCGGCAACACCGGTGAGAACCTCATGGTTCTGCTGGAGCGTCGCTTGGACAACGTGTTGCTCGCCGCGGGCTTTGCCCTGTCGCGCAACCACGCTCGCCAGTTGATCAACCACGGCCACGTGCGCGTCAACAACAAGAAGGTTGACGTCTGCTCGTACTCGGTGCGCCCGGGTGATGTGGTCGCTCCGTCGATCCGCGAGAACACGAAGAAGATCGTCAGCGAGGCGATCGAAGTGAACAAGTCGCAGCCCGTCCCCGCCTGGGTGGAAGTCAGCGCCGACACGCTCACCGCGAAGGTCGTTGCTGTGCCGCGCCGCGAAGACGTGCCGCACGCTATCCAAGAGCAGCTCATCATCGAGCTCCTCTCGAAGTAACATCCCCTCGAAGCAAACATCCATCCGTATCTGGGCGGCTGCCTCTTAGCGAGGCAGCGTCAGTCGGTGCAGAAGAGGACACTCGCGGAGGTCAGGAACCACCGCCGCGAGCGCCACTCGAAACGCCTTCTGGACACGCTCTGGATACACCCACCTACGCAAGGTTCCACGCAGGATCTGACCCATGAGAATTCGTTGGCGTAACTTCGAGCTGCCCAGCCGCGTGCAGTTCGATCAAGAGACCCTCACCTCGACCTACGGCCGCTGCAGCGTTGAGCCGTTTGAGCGTGGCTTTGGCCACACCATCGGCAACGGCTTGCGCCGTGTGCTGTTGTCTTCGATCGAAGGCACGGCCGTCACTACGGTCAAGATCGATGGCGTGAACCACGAGTTCGACAGCCTCGACGGCGTGTACGAAGACGTGGCCGACATCATCCTGGCGATCAAGCGCTTGCGCATCAGCTACGACGGCACGCAGCCGATCGTGTGCCGCATCGCCAAGTCGGGCAAGGGCCCGATCACGGGTGCCGATGTCCAGTGCGAGGGTGGTGCGCGCGTGGCGAACACCGACCTGCACATCGCGTCCTTGACCAAGGACCGCAAGTTCAACGCGGAGCTGACGGTGTCGCGCGGTCGCGGGTACATCCCGGCCGATGAAAACGCCTCCGAGTCGCTGCAGCTGGGCACCATCCCGGTTGACTCGATCTACTCGCCGGTGACCCGCGTGCGCTACCTCATCGAGCAAACGCGCGTCGGCAAGCTGACGAACTATGACCGTTTGGTCATGGAGATCTGGACCGATGGCACGATCACGCCGGACATGGCGCTGACCGAAGCCGCCAAGATCTACCGCAAGCACCTGAACCCGTTCGTGATTTCGGGCACGAGCCGCGACCTTACGCTGATCGCGGAAGATCCGAGCACCTCGGAGTTCAATGTGCGCAATCAAGCTAGCTCGGAAGTGAATCGCCAGCTGTCGATGTCGATTTCCGAGTTGGAGCTGTCCGTGCGCGCCCGCAACTGCCTCGACGGCGCGAACATTCAGACCGTTGGTGACTTGGTGTCGCTGGGCGAGGAAGAGGTCATGAACCTCAAGAACCTCGGCCGCACCAGCCTCCTTGAGATCAAGAACAAGCTGGCGGAGCGCGGGCTCTCGCTGGGTATGGGAGCCTGATCCGCCGCGAGCGGTAAGCCCCACGAAGACAGGAAGAAGAGCCATGAGACACCGTTGCGCAGGGAATCGCCTAGGCCGCACTACGAGCCACCGTCAAGCCATGATGAAGAACATGGCTAACAGTCTCGTCTTGCATGAACGCATCATCACGACCCCGGCCAAGGCCAAGGTTGTGAAGCCGTTCGTCGAGAAGATCGTCACGCTCGCCAAGAGCGACACGCAGGCCAACCGCCGCGCCGTGTTTGCTCGTCTGCGTGACAAGAGCTCGATCGACAAGTTGTTCGACATCCTCGGACCGCGCTTCGCGACCCGCCCGGGTGGCTACTGCCGCATCCTGCACTTGTCGAAGCCCCGTCTGGGCGACAACGGCTCGCGCGTGATCCTCGAGTTCGTCGAGCGCACGCCGAAGGCCGAAGAAGCCAAGACCGCCTGAGACGAGACTGGGCGAGTACGGCACGGCTCCGCGGAGTCGTGCTGGAGCACTTGGTCTAGGCTGAGGTCTTTTAGGACAGCACCCGTTCCGGTGAGCACCGGGATGGGTGCTTTGCGTTTGGGGGGAGGGGAGCCAGCACCAATGTGATACTGGCCCAGCTGAGTGTGCACGCTGTTGGGCTAGCTGGTGCGGTGGACGCACGCAGCGTGGGCCTGGTGTAGGGCACCGCCGGACATTCGGGCAATTTTCGTCGCCTAGACTCGTCAGGGCGAGGCCTGGCGGGCTTTGGCCTCCTCGCCACTATCTCGCCCTCCGCAGTCACAGTGGTCTCTAGAGCGCCTTCGCTGCTGGTATTAGCCGCACCTAGCGAGCGGCCCAAACTGAGCTAGACGCATGAGCGGCTCAGGATGGGACAACAACCCAG
>CAIKQM010000512.1 GCA_903829565.1 uncultured Planctomycetota bacterium | reverse complement strand
GTGCGCAAGGTGCTGGAGGAGCAGTTGTTGGCTCCTGATTCTGCGGACACGTGGTTAGGTTTTGATGTGAAGTTTGCGGATCACGCTCAGGTGAAGAGCGTGGTGCCGGGTAGCCCCGCCAGCATCGCGGGGCTGCAGCCTGGTGATTGCATCCTCACGATCGGAGGCAAGACGGTCGGCAAGCCCGAAGACTACGCCTTCGCAAGGGCTGCGGTCAGCGCCATGAAGGATGTCGAGATTCAGGTGGAGCGCGATGGTGACAAGCGGCGCGTCGTCGTGGCGCCATGGAACCGGCACGAGGGCCAGCTGTACGAGCGACTTGGGGTGCGCGCCAAGGATGTAGAGGGCCGCAATGGCAGTTGGCTTGAGGTGGTCGAGGTGCGTGCCGGCTCACCGGCCGCCAAGCTGGGGCTCAAGAATGGTGATGTGATCGAGTCGGCGCGGCCCATGATCGGCGTACGGCCGCGGGCGTGGCGTTTGGACACACGGGAGAGCCTGTCGCGCCTGGTGACGCCGCTGGAGCGCGGTACGCGGGTCGAGCTGGATGTGTACCGCGACAGTGACGGCGACAAGCGCCTTACCGACAGCGACTTGCTGCGGGGCACACTGACGCTGGATTAGGGTCTGGCGCAGGCCAGAGGCCTCCACGGCCCAAAAAGCCGGAAAAAGATGCCAAGTAAGCCACGGGGATGTGGCCCCATCCTCGTTCCTGCACAATACTTGGGGCGGCCGAGCCGATAGAAGCAGGCCCCCCAAGATCCATGAAGGCGGCCCTCGCACACTTCACCGAGCGTTTCGGCGGCGTCATGTCGCGCCTGCTGCTCTCGGTCCTTTACTACGCGGTCCTCGGGCCGTTCGCCCTCGGCTACCAGCTTGTTGCGGACCCGCTGCACCTGCGGCGCCGCAAGCAAGGCAATTGGACACCGTGGGGGCAGCGCAACTCCACCCTGTCCGAAGCGCGGAGGCAGGACTGATGATCATTCTAGGTCTGTCCTACAACTATCACGACTCGGCCGCGGCACTGGTGCGCGACGGGGTCTTGGTGGCGGCTGCGGAAGAAGAGCGCTTCAGCCGCGTCAAGCACGACTCGGGCTATCCCGCGCTCGCCATTCAGTTTTGCCTCGACACTGCCGGCATCACGCTCGAGCAAGTCGACTACGTCGTCTTCTACGAGAAGCCCTTCGTCAAGTTGGAGCGCATGCTCCTGACGGCGATGGCGACTTTTCCGAAGAGCGCCGCCGTGTTCCGCGAGTCGATGCAGCGCTGGTTGACCGACAAGTTGTGGATCAAGTCGCAGCTCGCCTCCAAGTTGGGCATCGACACCAAGAAGATCCTCTTCTGCGACCACCACATGAGCCATGCGGCGGCGAGCTTCTACACCTCGCCCTTCCGTGATGCGGCCATCCTGACCATCGATGGCGCTGGTGAGTGGACCACCTCGACCATGGGTGTGGGGCGCGACAAGAAGATCGAGATCCTCAAGGAGATCCGCTTCCCGCACTCGCTGGGCCTCTTGTACAGCGCGTTCACTGCGTACTGCGGCTTCGAGGTCAATGAAGGCGAGTACAAGCTGATGGGGATGCACCCCTACGGCCAGCCGCGCTATGTCGACAAGATCAAGGAGTTGATCGAGATCAACCCGGATGGGTCGCTGTGGCACGACATGCGCTACTTCGCGTACCACTACTCGCCGGACACCACGTTGGGTGTCAAGTTTGCTGAACACTTCGGGCGGCCGGCACGCGACCCTAAGCTCGGCGACAAGTCGCTCGATCCGTTCTACTGCGACATGGCGGCCTCGATTCAGAAGGTCACCGAGGATGTGGTGCTGACCATGGTCAAGCACCTGCACGAGCTCACGGGCCTGCCCAACCTGGTGATGGCTGGTGGTGTCGCGCTGAACTCGGTCGCCAACTACAAGGTCATGCGCCAAGGCCCGTTCAAGGATGTCTACATCCTGCCGGCGCCTGGTGATGATGGGTGTTCCGTGGGTGCTGCGTATTGGGCTTACAACCATGTGCTGGGCCAGCCGCGCGGCCCGGCTCTGGACCACGCGTACTTGGGCTCGTCCTACACAGACGCGCAGATCAAGCAGTTCCTCGAGCAGTACCAGATCCCCTACGAGTACATCGAGGACGACGAGCGGTTCTTCGACTATGTCGCGCACGCCTTGGCCGAGGGCAATGTGTGCGGCTGGTTCCGCGGGCGCTTTGAGTTTGGCCCGCGTGCTCTTGGTGCGCGCTCCATCATCGCTGATCCGCGCCGAGCGGAGATGAAGGAGAAACTCAACGCGACGATCAAGTTCCGCGAGGCGTTCCGGCCGTTCGCACCGAGCGTGCTCGAGGAGCGCGCTGATGAGTTCTTCGAGATTCCCGATGCGCAGCGTCACTTCCCGGCGCGCTTCATGCTGTACGTGGCACCCGTGCGCGAAGAGAAGCGCAGCGTGCTACCCGCCATCACGCACGAAGATGGCTCAGGGCGCCTGCAGACGGTGTACAAGGACACGAACCCGTCCTATCACGGCATCATTCGTCGCTTTGGCGAGCTGACGGGTGTGCCGGTGATCATGAACACCTCCTTCAACTTGAAGGGCGAGCCGATCGTTGAATCGCCGGCGCACGCCTTCAACACCTTCTCCTTGTCGGGGATGGATCTGTTGTTCTTGGGCAACTTCATCGTGAAGAAGGACGCGAAGAAGAAGATCGCTGAGACCAAGTTCCACCTGCGCCACGAAGGCGACACGGTGACGGCCATGGTGAGCTGAGCATGAAGCGCATCCATGTAGTCCTGACCATCGCGATGCTGGCACTGATGTTGGTCGGTGCGCTGGAGCTGGGCTTGCGCTTCATGGGCGCGGGGCCGCAGCCCACCATTCACCGCTTCGATGCGGACTTGGGCTGGAGTAAGATCCCCTACGCCTCGTCGCACCGTGTGTCACGTGAATTTGACGTGCGCTTTCAGATCGATGGCATGGGGTTGCGCGATGACTTCGCCGGACAAGAGAAGCCGCAAGATACCGAGTGGAGCAAGGCTCGTCAGGCGTTCTTGGCCGACCATCCCACAGCCGAACCCTCTCCAGCCAAGCGCGACAACCGCAAGCGTGTGCTGGTGCTGGGTGACTCGTTCGTCTTGGGCTACACCGTCGATCGCAGCGGCTTGTTTGTAGATCTGCTCGAGCAGCGCTTCCGCGGCGAGCAGCGTGCGATGGATGTGGTCAATGCCGGCACCGAGGGTTGGTCGACCGACCAAGAGGTGGTTTGGTACGAGCGTCATGGCCAGACGTTTGATGCAGACACGGTGGTGCTGTGCACCTACGACAACGACTTGTGGTGGAACGGGCAGACCAAGTACCGCCGCTTCCCCAAACCGCGCTTCCGCCCCTACCAAGAAGGACAAGCGGTGGCCGCCGAAGGCTTGGTGTTGCAGGACCCGGGTGCGCGCGCTTGGTGGGAATCCACGGCTGTTGGGACGCTGGTCTCGAACCTGCGCGACCCCATGCCTACGTGGACGCCCGAGGGCAGCGAACTTCGCCTAGACCTGGAATCGACCGCCTACTTTGTGACGCCGCCGCCCGAGCTGAAGCAGTCGCAGGCGCTGGAGCGCACGGCCGCAGCCCTCAAGCGACTCGAGCAGCTATGCAAGAACAACGGGGCCACGCTGCTGGTGGCGCCGATTCCGAACAAGGCCGCGATTGTGGAGGACGCGCAGGCGCGCTTCTTGGCCAAGTTCGCTGGCTTGGAGACGCAGATCCGTCCCGATCAACCGGTCGAAACGGTGCTGGGACTGTGCAAGCAACTGCGCTTGACAGCCGTCGACGCACGACCGGCGCTGCGTTCGGCCGCGGTCAAGGGCGCGGGTCTGTACTACGACTCGGACTGGCACCTGGATCCGTCAGGCAACTTGGTGTTCGCCGAGTTCCTGTACGAGGAATTGGACAAGCGCGGCTTGCTGGCTCCGCCGCTGCAGGCAGCGAGCTTCCCCGCCTTGCCGGCCAAGCCGTTCCGCTTTGGGCCGTGGGCGTTGTGGTTGGCCTTGACCGCCGCGCTGGGGACCATCTACAGCCGTTTGTATCGCGACGAAAGCGCGTTGCGCGCGTACACCCAGGTGGGTGCACTCGTCGGGCTCGTGATTGCCATGGCCATCGGTGGCTCGCGCCTCGTAGCCGCCATTCCCCCGCCGTGGTCGCTGTTGTTGGTGCTGTCCCTGATCGCCGCGTTGGTTACGTTTGTGCTCGTGAAGCTGGGACCGCGTCTCGCCACGGCCTCAGAACTGCTCGTAGCCTTCACGCGCCGCGGGCATTGGTACTTGATGCCCCTGGTCGTGATCCTCGTGACCATCGGCTCGTTGCTGGTCGTCGCCGCAAGCTCGCCGCTTGTGGCGCCGTTCATCTACACCCTGTTCTAAGCACTGTCCAATACTCTTGACACACACATGAAGCAGTTCCTACGCGACAACTGGCTCTACATCGTCGTGCCGCTCGTGATTGTGATCGGCGGACTGTTGCTCGTGCTGTTGACCAGCGAGGACGGCTGGCAGTTCAACTACCGCGTCTTCTGACGGTTGCTCAAGCCGGTGGCTGAAAGCCCAGCTTGCGCAGCAAGTCGAAGCCGCCACAGGCCTCCGCGACCAGCAGATCCAACCGCACATCCTCGTCCACCATGACGCGCTTCAAGCGCACCATGTCGCAGCCCGGGCGATTGGTGCCCGGATGCGTGGTTGTCGACGAGGTGTAGCCCGCCGTGGTCACCGCTCGGGCCGCGCTGTCGTTCCAATCCCACTCACGCCCGAACGGATACGCAAAACTCGCAGGGGCCGCGCCGAGCTCGCGCTGGATCGCGGCACGCGAACCTTCGATCTCTTGGCGCTGCTCGTCCGCGCTGCAGCGCGACAAGATGGCGTGCGACTCGGTGTGGGCGCCGATCTCATGCCCGCGCGTGTGCAGTTCACGCGCCTGAGCCCACGTCATGTACAGCGTGTCGCACAAGGCGCGACCATCCAGTCGTTCCGCCTGCATCAGCGCCTCCAAGACCCGCTCGCGGTCCAGGCGTTGCACCTCGTACTTGAGCACGCGCTTGATGTGGTAGGTGCTGGCACCCTGCTGTTGGGCCACAGCTTGCAACTGAGCCACGCCCTTCGCGTCATTGGCCAGCGCACAGTAGCGCGCCACGAACGCCGCGTGTCCCAGATGATCCAACAGCAGGAACAAGCTGTGGGTCCAGTTCAGCCGCCGCTCGCTCAACGCCCGCGTCTCTACATAGATCGTGGCGCGCACGCCCAAGCTCTCTAGCAACGGCGCCAAGTGTGTAAGGTTGTCGACATAGCCATCATCCATGGTCAGAACGATGGCGGAGCGCGCCAATGTTCCCGCGCGCAGGCGTTGCGCGGCCTCTTGCATGGTGAGGATGTCATAGCGCCGGCCAAAGAAGCGCACAATGCGCACGAGGTCGGCGGCACGCACCTTCGTGTCTTTGGACAGCGAGGCGTTGCTGTCAGCGCTGACGCAATGACCGGCCAGAATCAGCACGCGCGGACGGCTCAAGCGTTGCACCAGTGCATGCAAGCCCGTGGCGTACAGCGTGCGTGCCACTGCGTTGCGTACAGCCAGTTTGAGTCGGTGCTTGCTCACTGCGTGTAGCCTACATCACACGGGTCGCACTAGCCCATCGTCTCGTCATCGCGGTCGGCGTCCGTGAACCACCACAAGCGCGCGTCTTGGGCTAGCTGCGCCACCGGATGCTGCGGGTCGTGCGTGTAGAGAATGACGTTCAAGTGGTCGTGCGCGCGCGGCGGCGTGAAGCCCCATTGCTGGAGCCAACGG
>CAIKQM010000511.1 GCA_903829565.1 uncultured Planctomycetota bacterium | reverse complement strand
TTGTCCAGTTCCTGACCGCCCACCTTTACACCAAGCAGCGTGTTTCCTTCCGCACCACGACGCACGGACAACACCACGCCCGACACCTCGACACCCGAGTGCGATTTACCCTCGATCGCGCGGCGAAAGAGCTCGTGCAAGGTCGCGCCATCGAGCTTGACCACCGTCACATCATTGTCGAACGGCAGAAACTCGTAGAGATCGCGGCGTGTCAAGTTTCCTTCACTCAAGTCGGTGCGCACACCACCGCGGTTCATGATGCCCACATCGGCGCGTGTGTGCTCGCGCAGCGCGTCCGCCACCAAATTGCCGGCTGCACCGGAAGTCAGCGCGTCCTTGCTGCGGCCGAAATGCGCCGTAATAGTGCCTACGGCCACGGCCATGCGCTCATCACTCTGTGCCACGAGCTTGGCGATCGCCGCCTCTACTTCGGGAATGGGATGCGCGGGCACAGCATCCAAGTCCTGCAACGACGCACGCACGCTCGTGACGCGACGCGTGTCGCGATTCCACTCCACCTCCACGCGTCCCAAGGCGGAGAGCTTCGTGCCCGCTTGCACGATCAAGACCTCGCCTTCGCGCACGCCCTCCTTGAGGAAGGTGTGGCTGTGACCGCCGACAATGAGCGGCAAATCCGGATGCGCTTGCGCTAGCTTGCGGTCTTCATCGACGCCCTGGTGGGTCACAGGCAGCACCCAATCCACCTTGCCTGCCAGCTCCGCGCGCGCGCGACGCAGCGCCTCGGCTGGTTCCATGAACACAATCGTGCGCGTGTCGGGATGCGAGATCTCGGGTGTCACCGTTGTGACGATGCCGACCAGAGCAATGCGCAGGCCGCCGCGCTCGACGATCTTCCACGGGGCCACAAACGACACGCGCGCATCTTTCCCGCGCTCGTAGAGGTTGGCCGCAATCGCCGGCAAGCGAGCTTCGCGTAGCAAGATCTGCAGGTTGGGGATGCCATGGTCAAAGTCATGATTGCCTACGCACATGGCGTCGTAGCCGATCATGGACAAGAGCTTCAGGTACTCCAAACCTGCATCGATGGCGCCCTCAGGCGTGCCTGCATACCAATCACCGCCATCCAACACCAAGAGCTCCGCACCGCGTGCGGCACGCTCGTCACGCACGATGGCTGCTGCTCGGCCTACACCACCCACCAAAGGCGGATCCGCACGCTTGATCCATGTGGCCTTGCGCGGGCCACATTGCCCGTGGCAATCGTTAGTGTGCAAGATCAGCAACTTGGCTGTGTCTGCAGCAGCCACGGTGCTGGGAACGGAGAGGAGAGCAACGGCTGCGAGCAGAGTGCGGGTCCACATGATGAGGGGCGGCCCCGGATGGAGCCGCCCCTATCGTCGCCGCGAAGCCCGCGGGCCGTCAACGCTACGGCACCACTAGTGCTGCAAGATCTGCGTGTCTTTGGGATAGGAGACGGTCGTTTGCCACTTGATCTCCGCTGTCTTGCCCTTGGCGGGCTTCACGATCCAGGTCCGGATGCCCTGTTCTTCGAGGTCCTTCTTCCAGCGCTCCTCTGCAGACAGCTTGGGCTCCAACTTGGCGACTTCGACGGCAATGCGCTCATCCGTCGATACGGGCAGAGCTTCACGCACCACGATGTCGACAGCACCGTCAGGTGTTTTGGACACGGCACCGTTGTTGGTGACAAGGATGCGCCACGCATCAACCTTCTCATTGCGTGAAGAGAAGAACCCCGGGCCCTTGGCCATGTCCTCGGCCTGACGGCGCTCGACCTTGATCGCGTCATCCGCACCCAGATGCAAGGTGAACTCCTCACCAGGCTGAACCGCGGCTAGCTGCGCCCGGCCCAGCCAATCACCGCCAAGGAACACATTGGCCGTACCCGGCAACAAGGTCCACTGCGAGCCATTCTTGGTACGCCCGCGCAACCACACCGTGGTGTCCAACGCGGGCACCACATGCCGCTCGGCGGCCATGTCCAAGACCGCTTCGCCTACGAGCACGGTCGTGGGTGTTTCGCGCGATTGAATGGTCTCCTGACGCGGAAGCACATAGCGAACGGAGAGGCCTTGCGCGTCGACAGTCGCCATCGCGGCCTTGCGCGCCATGGGACGACCATAGGCACTACCAGCTTTGTCCTTGCTCGCACCGCCACCACCACCAGGCTCCTCGGCATCCCACTTCTCTTCGTTAGGAGCCGCCGCCGGAGCACCGACAGCAAAGCCGCGCGACGAAAGCGTGTCCTGTAGCACCGCAAGTTTGATGGGCAGCGGCTCGGGCCCTTGGGCGCCACGCTGCGGTTGCGCGGTGGAAAGCGCCAGCTGCACACCGGTCCAATCCTCACCGCTCTGCTGCCACACACGCGCGCGGTAGGACAGATCCACCTTGGCCAGATCCTTGGACGCGCGCAAATCGTACAGCGGCTGCCATCCGCACGAACCGACGAGGTACTCCAGGTGCAGAGTATCACCGGCCCCATTGAGCACATCCACGATCACATCCTTGACCGGCACGCGCACACCGACTTGCAGCTTGCCGATCTCACGCTCCAACTCGGCGATGCGCCCACCGCGCTCCTCCATCGACCAACTCAAGGTGCGAATAGCACTGCGATTCTCGGACAATTTAGAGGCCAGCCACGCGTAGTTCGTACCCCACGCCGCTTCATTGACACGGCCTTGAGCCAATTCACCTCGATGGGCCTGCTCTTCGGCACGCAGCAGAGCGCCTAGATGCTCACCCATCGCGCGCAAGACAGAGGCCTCATCGTCGGCCCCTTTTTGCTCGCGCTGCAACGTCAAAAGATCTTTACGCAAGGCTTCAACGCGTTCATTGGCGCTGGTGATGCGCTCGCGGGCGCGCACCTCTACGCCAATGACCTCGCCGCTGGTCATACGCACCCGCACATTGGTGTCGTCAACCGCGCTGGGCAGTCCCTCAATCACCCACTTGCCATCGTCGCTCACTCGTGCCG
>CAIKQM010000510.1 GCA_903829565.1 uncultured Planctomycetota bacterium | reverse complement strand
CACATCGAGATCAGCTTCCTTCTTCACCAAATGCGCCGTGTGCGGCTGGATCGAACCATCACGCGCATAGAGCGTCACCGGCACGATGGTCTCGCCTGTGTCGGGGTCGGCGCTCAAGTCGCGGATCACATGCCACGCGGTCAGCACATGCGTGGTCCACGTACCGTCGGCGTTGGCGCGTGAGCGCAACAGCACGCCCGACCCGACAGACTCTTCGCCTGACACCTGTACCGTAGGTCCAAGCAGGTCGTTCCAAAGCTCATCATTGCCGGTCTCACGCGGGATGGCTTGCTCCAGACGCGCTAGCTGGGCTTGCGTCGCGCGCGTGCTGTCCGCTTGCGTACGCATCCAATCGTCCAGCTGCAGGCGGCTGTTGTTCAAGCTGCCAGCCAAGGGCCCGACATGTGCTTCGATCGTGCGCGGTAGCTCGTCGACCAAGCGCGCGTTCTGCTGTTGGCCTGCGACCAGCTCGATCTCGGTGCGGCGCAGCTCAGCCTCCAAGGTGCACAAGCGGCTTTCGATCTCCAGCCTGTTGGCACCGGCGGCTGTGGCGGCGCGTAGCTGAGCGATGGCTTCCTGTGAGCGTACGCGCAAGGCCTCTAGTTCCGCTTGCAGAGCCTGCACTTCGGCGGGCGATGCGTGGCGCATCGTCTCAAGCTCCGCAAGCCGACCGCGCAAGGTCTCTTGCCGAGTCAGCAGCACACTCACCGCAGTGAGCAGCACGCCCAACACCATCGCCTGCTTGTACATGGAGACCTAGCCCGTGCGGGGGATGTGCGTCCTGCCCGGACGCCCGCGACCCTCCTTCCTTCGTCGGAGGCGCAGGCGCCTGATAAGCCAAACCAAGGAAATCGCAAATCGGCAAATGGGAAATCCTTTCCCTTTGGCGCCTTGTGTCAGGGCAACAGTGTCAGGGCAGCAGCTCGACCTTCACGATCCGGTCGCCCACCTCGATGCGTTGCAGCACCTCGACGCCTTTGGTGACGGTCCCAAAGTTGGTGTAGCGCCCATCGAGGTGCGGTGTGTCGCGCAGTGTAAAGAAAACCTGACAGCCGCCGGAGTCAGGATCCGCATTGCGCGGCATCCCCAAGGAGCCCGTCACAAAAGGACGCGGCGTGAACTCGGCGCGCAAAGCACCTCCGTCCCACGCTGCACCGCCATTGCCATCACCGCGCGGATCTCCGCCTTGCACGACAAAGTCCGGCACCACGCGGTGGAACAGCAAATCCGCATAGGTGCCCTTGGCCGCATGCAGGGCAAAGTTGTGCACATGCAGTGGTGCTTCCGCACCGTACAGCTCCACTTCTACTTGACCGCGTGTCGTGGTGATGCGCGCTCCTTGCGGCAGGTTCAGAGCCGCGGGCGCACCACGCCACACCTCGCGTTGCGTCCGCGCTGCGGGTTCCTTGCGGAACGCCGTGCGCAAGAGCTGCGTAGCCGCTTGGGCCACATAGTCGTTCGGATGCTGCGCCAGCTCTAGCGCCAAGCGTGCGTCACGCAGACGCCGCGCGATCTCGACGGCGACTTGAGCCACCTCGGCGCCAATGCCGCTGGTTTGCATGCGCACAGCAGCCAAGACCCCCGGCGCCATCTCTGCCGTGGCTAGCGTGCTGAGTGCATTCATCGCGGCCAAACGCACACCATCATCGTTGCTATCCAGCCTGCGCAGCGCCGCCTCCCGCGCAGCGGGCACATCCCACGTACCCAAAAGTTCTGTGGCCGTCGTCGCCACGCGCAGGTGCGAATCGCGTGACAGCTCGTCCAGCAACGGCACGCCACGCTCCGGACCAAGGTGCACGGCGGCGCGTGCCACCGCTGCACGCACGATCGGGTCCTTATCCAGACGCGCCAAGTCCAACTGCGGCGCGGCCTCAGCACCAAGTGCCTTGGCTAGAGCCTCCAAGCGCGCACCACGCACATTGGGAGAGTCATCCAAGCGTGCGCGCTCTAGCGCGTGGAATACACCTGTAAGGGAGGGATCCAAAGCCCCCAGCGCACCCAAGGCTTCGATGGCGCACAGGCGAGTGGACGTGGAGTTTGCTGTTGCTGCTTGGGCCAAGTCAGCCCACAGCTCGCGTTCGGGCGTAGTCCGCAAGGCGAGCGCGGCTTCCTGCGCCACGCGCGCATCTGTGTCGCGCAAGCCGCGTCTCAAGGCTTCGGCACGCTCCGTAAGGAGTGTCTCGGAGCCCTGTGGGCGCTGCGCCAAGCCCTGGACGGCAAAGATGCGCACACGCACATCAGGCGAGCGCGTGGCGCGCACACATAGCTCTTGCAAGCTCGTGAGCTTCAAGCGTGCATGGGCATACAGCACTCGCCACAACAGCTCGCTGTCGTCCATGCTGACTTGCTGTGCACGCTGGCTGAAAGCCTGCACCAGTTCGGTGTAGTGCTCGGCGCGCTTGTCCCAACGGCCCACGCCCAGAGCTGCTTCCCAGCGCACGGTCGCATCGGGGTCGTCCAAAGCCTGCAAAACCGCGCCGTAGGCCTGCCCGTCAGTTGTTTTTGACAGCGCCTCACTTGCGCGTGCGCGCACGAATGCGTCGGGATCACTGGCGAGCTTGCGGGTAGCCACCGTCTGTGCATGCAAGCCCAAGGCAAAGGCCGCTTCGGCTCGCACGCGCGGTTCGGCATCGCCTGCCGCAACTGCTAACGCCTCGACCACTCGCGACGGTGCCTCATGCCCCGCTAGCCGTCCCAAAGCGCGCACGGCTTGGACGCGCACTTCCGTCGAGCCACGTGTGGCCAAGGCTCCCAACAAGCCATCGCCATCCACACGCGCCGCCTCACAGCGCGCGATGCTCT
>CAIKQM010000509.1 GCA_903829565.1 uncultured Planctomycetota bacterium | reverse complement strand
GTGACCATCGTAGGCTGCCACGGAGACGCTGGCGGCGGGGGACTGCAAGGCGCTCGGGCAGGCTTGAGCAGCACTGAGCAACAGGTGCTTGGCGCGCGCGGGGTCCTCATGCGCACTCAACAACAAGCTCGTTTCCACGCGCCGTTGGCCCATGCGCGTCAAGTTCACGATGGCGCCGCCAGTGAGAGCCGAGTTCGGTACACGCACTTCGCGACCGTCCGCGGTGTGCAGCACCGTGGCGAAGACCCCAATCTCTTCCACCCGGCCTTCATGGCCCGCCACGGCGATGCCGTCGCCTACGGCGAAAGGCCGGAACACCATGACGACGACGCCCGATGCCAAGTTGCCCAAGGAACTTTGCAGCGCGAGGCCGATGGCCAAGCCCGCAGCACCGAGCACCGCGACGAAGCTCGTGGTCTCCACACCCAGCTTGCCCAAGGCTGCAATCACCGCCACGGTCAGCAGCAGGAAGTACGCCAGGTTGCCCAAGAAGCGCCCCAGCGTGGGATCGAATTCGGCGCGCGTGAGCCAACGCTGCAGCAACGCGGAGCCAGAGCGCGCCACGGCATAGCCGATCACCAGGATCAAGAGGGCGGCCAGCAGAACCGGGGCCCACGCCACCATGCCATCCCCTAAACGGTCGGCAAGACGGGTCCATGAGTCGTTCTGGGTGTTCGTAGCGGCTTGCAGGAGCGCGATCATGGAGGAAACCCGTACCTAGTACCGCCACGGGGTTCAAGTGCCGGATCGCTGGCCGGATCGCTGGGCGTTAGACTGTCAGCTCGCGCGCAGACCTGCACGCGAGCCGGGGGCGGCGCCACAGGGTGCCTGAGATGTACCCCTAGAACCTGATCCGGGTCATACCGGCGTAGGAAAGGCTGAGATGAGCAACACCACGACGCACACAGACACTCGTACCACGGAACCCACGGCGCATCGCATGGTGCGTGAAGTGCCGCACGCCAATGGCCCTTTGCCAGTTCCGTTTCGTCGCATTCACTTGACGAACGGCGAGAGCTTGGATGTCGAGGATGTGTCCGGGCCGGTTGCGGTGGATGGCAAGCTGCCCCAGTTGCGTGCAGCGTGGGTCGCCCGGCGCGAGGCGCGCGGGGATACCAATCACTCGCAGATGCACTATGCGCGGCAAGGCATCATCACCGAGGAGATGACCTTTGTGGCTGCTCGCGAGGGGATGGACCCCGAGTTTGTGCGCAATGAGATTGCCATCGGGCGCGCCATCATTCCCGCGAACAAGCGTCACCTTGAGTTGGAGCCGACGATCATCGGCCGGGCCTTCAAGGTCAAGATCAACGCCAACATCGGCAACAGTGCCGTGTCCAGTTCTATTGACGCCGAGGTCGAGAAGCTGCGTTGGGCCACCAAGTGGGGCGCCGACACGGTGATGGACTTGTCGACGGGCAAGGACATCCACCTCACGCGCGAGCACATTCTGCGCAACTCGCCCGTGCCTATCGGCACCGTGCCCATTTACCAAGCACTTGAGAAGGTGAAGGGACGTCCCGAGCTGCTGGACATCAAGGTGTTCATGGACACTTTGGTCGAGCAAGCAGAGCAGGGCGTGGACTACTTCACGATCCACGCCGGTGTGCGCTTGGCGTATGTGCCGTTGACCGCCAAGCGCGTGACCGGCATCGTCAGCCGTGGCGGCTCGATCATGGCCAAGTGGTGCCTGGCGCATCACAAGGAGAACTTCCTCTACACGCACTTCGAAGAGATCTGCGAGTTGATGAAACGCTATGACGTGAGCTTCAGTCTGGGCGACGGCCTGCGTCCGGGGTGCATCGCTGATGCCAATGATGCCGCTCAGTTCGGCGAGTTGCGCACGTTGGGTGAACTGACGGACTTGGCTTGGAAGCATGATGTGCAAGTGATGATCGAAGGCCCCGGCCATGTGCCGATGCACAAGATCAAAGAGAACATGGACGAGCAGTTGAAGTGGTGCAAGGAAGCGCCCTTCTACACGCTGGGACCTTTGACGACGGACATCGCGCCCGGTTACGACCACATCACCTCAGCCATCGGTGCGGCGATGATCGGTTGGTACGGCACGGCGATGCTGTGCTATGTGACGCCGAAGGAACACCTCGGCTTGCCGGATGCCAAGGATGTGAAGACGGGTGTGGTGACCTACAAGATTGCCGCACATGCGGCCGACTTGGCCAAGGGGCACCCGCGCGCACAAGAGCGTGATGATGCGCTCTCCAAGGCACGCTTTGAGTTCCGTTGGAAGGATCAGTTCGCGTTGTCTTTGGATCCCGAGACGGCGCAAGCTTTCCATGATGAGACTCTGCCGGCTGAAGGTGCGAAGACAGCGCACTTCTGCTCGATGTGCGGTCCGCAGTTCTGCTCGATGAAGATCACCGAAGATGTGCGTGCGTTTGCCAAGCAGAAGGGCTTGGACGCACAGGCGGCTCTGCAGGCCGGCATGCAAGAGAAGACGGCTGAGTTCGTGCAAACAGGCGGCGAGCTCTACCGCTGAGGACCGAAGGCTGCAGCCAGTGGGTGCGTGCTTGTACCGCGTGTCATCCACTCGGCAAGCATGAGTGCCGTAGGCAGGGCGCAGGTGATGCCGTGGCCACCGAGCCCTGCCAAGAACCACAGGTCCGGCACGAGCGGGTCCGGGCCCACTACAAAGCGCTCGTTCGGTCCGTGCGTGCGCAGGCAGCTCCAGGCATGGCGTACTGCAAGATGTGCAGGCACATGCAGACGCGCGTGCGCGCGCTCGACAATCGTGCTGAGCACGCGCGGATCGACGGGGGCGTGTTGTGCATCGACGGCTACTTCATCGCAGCTGGAGAGCAAAAGCCCGCGCGTCACCACGCGTGCGTAGAAGGGTGCTTGCTCGGCCCACACGACCGGCCAACGCGCATCCAGCGCGCGCCCTGCCTCGGCAATGAGCAGGTGACGACGCGTAGGTTGGAAACGCAGCGTGGAGCCGGCGCTGGCTGCTAGCGGTTGAGCCCAAGCGCCCGTGGCAACGACAAGCCTGTCCGCAGGATAGAAGCGTCGCTGGGCATCGTACGCGCCACGCCCCGGTTCCAAGTGCGTGATGGTGGACCTTGTGTGCACACGCACGCCGTAGTGCTCGAGCGCGCTGCGCAAGGCAGTGAGCAACGCACCCAGACGGATGCTGCCTTCATCGGGTACCAACCACGCTTGCTCCACGCTCGTAGCGGACTGTTGGATCGTGGGTGCCACGGATCGCACGAGTGGATGGAGCGCTTGCAAGCGATCTGCACGGAGTGCTTGGGTCTGGGGCCGCGCTACCACGCGCTGCAGCCACGGTGTGTGCAGCGGATCACCTAACAACACCACGCCGTTTGTATCGACGAATGAGTCAGCGCCCAAGTCGCGCGGCGGTGTGCGCAAGAGTTGTGCGCCCTCGAGGGCCGCTGCTTCCAACACGGGGTCGGGCATGGGCGTGCGCAAGATGGCCGCATTGCGCGAGGACGCGTGCATGGCCAGTTGCGTGTCTTGCTCGTGCAGCTCTACCCCGCGCGCACCCGCACGCGCCAGTGCCCAAGCCGCGGCTAGACCTGCAATGCCTCCGCCCACGATCAGAGTGCGGGTGCTCATCCTGTACTCATCGGGGGCTTGGACTCGACGGCTGCTCGAGGGCACGCCAACGCACCACGGTCGCACCAGCGCCGCGTTCCACGCTGCCGTACCGATCGCTATGCACGCTGGCTGTCGGCTCGCGCAACGCCCGCAGCAAGGTCTGCACACGCATGTCTTGCGCAGGAGGTGCGGGCTGCGTCAGCGTACCTGCCAAGCCGGGTGCACGCGGCTGTGTCAACCATGCTTGCCATGCATCAGGTGCAGCATCCGGCATGGTCTGTGCGCGTTCCCCGCGCCAGACCGTGTC
>CAIKQM010000508.1 GCA_903829565.1 uncultured Planctomycetota bacterium | reverse complement strand
CGCACTGCTCGCCTTCCGCGTCGATGCCATTGTCATCTCGACGCACCTGCCGCCCAGCGAAGCCACATGGTTTGACTTCGGCAACAAGTTCTTCGAGCCGCTGGCTGGATTGCTCATCGCGGTCGGCGCGGTGGTCATGCCCTATGCGGCGCACTTGGCCACCCATAGCAGCTCCGCCGAGTTACAAGCGGTGTTCTTGCGCTGGTCGAAGGTCTGCACGCTGGTGTCGTTGGTGGTGCTGGTGTACCTGATCACTGTTGGTCAAGCATTCTTGACAGTGTGGGCCGGCTCCGAGGTCGGCCAGCGTTCAAGTGAAGTGCTGCAAGTGCTGTGCTTCGGCTTCCTGCTGTACCTGCCGGTGCGCGGCGTGGCCGTGCCCGTGCTCATGGGGTCAGGCAGCCCCAGAATCCCCGCTATCGCCATGGTGGTCACCGGTGCGCTGAACTTGGGACTGTCGTGGTGGCTGGTGCAAACGCACGGCATCGTTGGTGTGGCGTGGGGCACAGCGATTCCGAACACGCTGTTTGCCGCGTGGGTCCTGCCCGAAGCCTGTCGCCGCAGCGGCACCACCACCGCGGTCTACGTGCGCCACGTCCTCGCGCCTCAATGGCTCGCGGCCGGCCTCATCGGCACGCTGCTGTGGTTCACAGTGCAACACCTGCAACCATCCACATGGCTAGAGGTTGTGGGACTCGGCATCCTGGAAGTGCTGCTCTTCGCCAGCGTGTGGTTGGGCCTGGTGTGGCGCGGAGATGCGCACCTCGACACACGCACTTGGTGGAGCAAGCTACGACCCTAGTTCGGTGTAGACTCTGGCGCTCGACAGGCTTGGAACGTGGACATCCTCGGCAACACCATCATCACCGCGGCCTCGCTGGCCACTGCTGAACTCGCGGCTCGCGTGTGGTTCTCCAAAGTCGGGCGCCACTGGATCTGGGCGCCGCATGCCAAAGTCGACCATGTGCTCGAGCCCGGCGTGCTGCCCGACCTGCCGCCGATTGCGCGCCATCGCATCAATGCTTGGGGCGAGCGCGGCGATCCGCTGCCTGCAGACAAGCGCAGCTTCCGCGTGTTGGTGGTCGGCGGCAGCGCTGCCGAGTGCTACCTCGTCGACCAACCGCAGACCTGGCCGCATGTGGTGCAACAAGCGCTCAACCAACCGCGCGCGCTCGAGCAACTCGGTGCACCTGCTGCGCATGTGGGCAACCTCGGGCGGTCCTTGGTGACGTGCAGGCACCTGGACGCGATGTTGGACCAAGTCTTCCCGCACTACGACAAGGTTGACGCCGTCGTCTTCTTCGTCGGGGCCTCGGATGTGGTGCATTGGCTCGAACGTGGCGCGCCGCAGGCCATTGAAGCCGAGCACCTGAAACCAGCGCAAATGTGGGCCCAAAACCCGCATGGCCCCTACGGCTTGAGCCCCAAGGGCACGGCCTTGTGGCGCGCCTTGACGATCGCGCGACGGCGCCTTGGTGGTGTGGAACAACGCACGCATGTGGGCAAGCGCATCGCCGCGGCGCGCGAGATGAAGGCGCGCGTGACCACCATCTTGCGCGAGTGCCCCGACCCGACGCCGATGCTGAATCAGTTCGAAGATTGGTTCCGCTCGATTGTGCGGCGCGCTGTTGTGCGTGCACCGGTGGTGTTGGTGGCGCGCCAGCCTTGGATCGAAGGCCAGTT
>CAIKQM010000507.1 GCA_903829565.1 uncultured Planctomycetota bacterium | reverse complement strand
GCTATGGCATGCAACTGTTGGGCGTGGCCGAAGGTTGCGGGTTCTACCAGCACATCCCCGAGGATCGGCCGGGCGCGCAGAATCACTCGGGCGGCGTCTTGCACAGCGTGCGTTGCGAGAGCGGCTCGCGCTTCGCCCAGCTCGTGCGCGAGCCGGAGCTGCAGGTCGTATCGCGTCACCATCAAGCACTTGCGAGCGCAGCAGGCCCGTGGAGCGTGGCCGCCCGCGACGAACAAGGCTTGATCGAAGCCATCGAACGCTCCGGTCATCCCTATGCCTTCGGCGTGCAATGGCACCCCGAGCTGTCGCCCGAGGGCTCGGCGCATGACCGCTTGTTCCAAGGCTTGATCGGCGCAGCGGCCATGCGCGCCACACGCAAGTTGACAGGAGTCTCGTGACGCTCGAATCGCACATCGTGCGCGTCGGCACCTCGCCTTCGTACGAGGTGCATGTAGGTGCGGGACTCACGCACCTCGTCGAAGATTGGGCGCGCCAACGCTCCAACGTCTTGGTGGTGGTCGACGCGAACGTGCACAGCCTCCACAGCAAGTCGTTGAGCTCGTTGGATGCTCCGCTCTTCATCATGCCCGCGGGCGAGGTCGCGAAGACCTTGGGCACGGTCGAACGCATCACCGATGCCTTGGCCAAGGCACGCGTCGATCGCGATGGAGCGATTGTCGCGCTAGGCGGCGGCGTCGTGGGCGACACGGCTGGTCTTGCGGCCGCATTGTGGAATCGCGGCATCGCTTGGGCCCAGGTGCCGACCACGTTGCTGGCGCAGGTGGACTCCTCGGTGGGCGGCAAGACTGCCGTCAACTTGCGCGCCGGCAAGAACCTCGTGGGGGCCTTTCACCAACCTTCGATCGTGGTGGCGGATGTGCGCTATTTGGCGACTTTGCCGCGCGCAGAATGGCTCTCCGGTCTCGGTGAGACCCTCAAGACAGCCATCATCGAAGGTGAAGCAGGCTTGACACGTATCGAGCAGGCGCAACCTGCACTCGCTCGGCAACAGCCGGACGCGCTCATCGATGTGGTGGCCGCGTGTGTGACGCAAAAGGCCTTCTTGGTCAGCCGCGATCCGCACGAGCGCGGCGAGCGGCGCTTGCTGAACCTGGGCCACACCTTTGCTCATGCGCTGGAGACGGCTTTGGGGCACGGCACGCTGCCACATGGTGTGGCGGTGGGCATCGGCACCGTCCTAGCCCTGCGCGCCAGCGAGCTGTCAGGCAAACTTGACGACCATGCGCTGCCGCGGCGCGTGGAGGCGTGGATGCGGGCGGTAGGCCTGCCCACGACCTTGGCCGAAGCTGGAATCCATACGCGCCCCAATCCGCAAGCGGTGGTGGCCGCCATGCGCTTGGACAAGAAGAACGCGCGCGGTCGCGTGCGGCTGGTCTTGCCGTTGCGAGCGGGCGTGCTGGTGCGCGATGTAGAGACCGACGAGGGCTTCCTCGTCGACCTAGTGGCGCAAGCGTAAGCGAGCAGCGTCAGAACCCGACTGTGGCACCGATCCACGGACCCGAGAAGGTCAGGTCAATGTCGGCTGCATCATTGCCGTCCTCGAACGACGCATCCAAACGCATGTAGCGATAGCCAGCGGCGATCGACCCGGTCACGCCCGCGCCGATGAGCTTCCACTTGGCCATCAAGTCGATGTCGTAATACGTCGCATCCACATCGCCGATGCTCAACGACAGACCCGAGGCAAGACCTTCAATCGACACCGGACCGATGGCACCGCCCACGCGCACAGCCACGACAGGAATCGGGGCGAGCTCGTCGAACTCGACTGCATTGTTCGGATCTAGCGTGCTCACAATGCGCGTGTCGATCCCGATGCCGTTCACACCAAGGCCGAGGCCGAGCTCAAACAGATCGGTTGGGATGAGATCCCAAGTGCTCACGAAGCCAAGGGTCGTCAGGTTAAACTCGGTTTCGACAGGGCCGTCAAAGCCAGCCTGATTGTCGTACGAAATCAACTCGGTTAGCGTGCCGCTGCCGTCGTGATCCGAAGCTTGGCCCGAGAAGGT
>CAIKQM010000506.1 GCA_903829565.1 uncultured Planctomycetota bacterium | reverse complement strand
TCATGCCCCACGCCTTGGCCAACAACGACAACGCGAGCAGCGCGATGCTCGCCCACCACCAGCCGCGTGACCGCAAGCTCGCTTGGCCGGGTTGCACAGCCGAGTGCCAAGCATGCAACGCCAACAGCAAGCCCACAGTGGCGAGCAGGTCGCGACGCTCCGTGACCCACGCCACCGACTCGGTGCGCAACGGGTGCAAGGCCCACGCCATAGCACCCACAAGTGCAGCACTCCACACACGCCACGGCTGTTGAGCCAGCAACGGACGCGCTGTGACGAGGTAGCGCGCGATCAACCACAACAGCAACAGCGCTGCCACGCAGTGCAGCAGCACATTCGTGCGGTGGTACACGCGCGGCTCAAGACCGCCAAGCGCATAGTCCACACCAAAGCTCATCCACGCCAGAGGTTGCCAATGCCCCATGTGGCGCGTGGTGAAGGCATACTCCAGCGTGGCGGTGTCGAGCCCGCGGAAGCTCTCATTCAGCGTGATGGTCTGGTCATCATCGAACGCCGTGAAGCCACACTCCAACGCGGGGGCAAAGGCCCACCAAGTGGCCGCGAGGACGACCAAGAGCGCGAGTCCAGCCGGCAGTGCAGAGCGTGTGCGATTCATCGAGCAGCGGGGCAGGCCACCCAGACTACTGCTTCCACAGCGTTTCGAGCAGCGGCTTGCGGCGGGCGATGGTCGCGAGTGTGTAGCCGTCCAGCACTCGGAAGTACGCTTCGCGCGCCTCCGCCAAGGCTTGCTTCAAGACACACGCGGGAGCGATCGGACAAGTGTTCGTGGCGCGATCAAAGCACTCGACAGGATTCAGCGTGGGTTCGGTTTGGCGGATCACGTGTCCCACCCGGATGGTGGCGGGCTTCTGTGCCAGTCGCAGCCCGCCGTTGCGGCCACGCACAGTCTCCACCCAACCGTGCTGCGCCAAGCCGCGGACGACCTTCAACAGGTGATGGCGTGAGATACCGAAGGCCGTGGCGATGGTGCCCACGTCGACGAGTTGGTTGGGGTGGGTCGCCAAGTACAGCAACACACGCAGCGAGTAGTCGGTGTAGAGAGTCAGTTGCATGAGTGGTGATCCTCAGGACCGTGTACGCCCCATAGCGTAGCGCCTATTTGGCCTTGAGTCCGTAAAGTAGTACGCACGATACCAGTTTAGGAGCCACCACACACATGACCACCACCAGCCTGTACGAGCGCCTCGGCGGCGCACCAGCCATCCAAGCGGCCGTTGAGCTTTTCTACCAGCGCATGCTTCACGACGAGCGCGTGGCACGCTTCTTTGCGCAGGTCGACATGCGCAATCAAGCCGGAAAACAGCGCGCGTTCTTGACGATGGTCACCGGAGGCCCGCACCGCTACACGGGCAAAGACATGCGGGCTGGTCACGCGCACCTTGTGGCGCAGGGTCTGGATGACAGCCACGTGGATGTGGTCATCGAACACTTGGGCGCAGTCTTGCACGAGTTGGGCGCTGCGCCGGCTGACATCGCGGAGGTGGCGGCCTTGGCCAACTCGGTGCGCGACGATGTCTTGTCACGCAATGCCTCGGCCGCGCCACGCAGCTAGGTGCGTGGACGCGTCTGTTGGGACGGTCTGTTGCCGCGGCAACGATCGGAGCAGTAGCGCACTTCCTCCCACACGCGGGCCCACTTCTTGCGCCATGTGAAAGGCCGGCCGCAGGTGGCGCAGGTCTTGGATGGCAAGTTCTCTTTACGGACTCCACGC
>CAIKQM010000505.1 GCA_903829565.1 uncultured Planctomycetota bacterium | reverse complement strand
TGGACCGTTTCGAAGTCGAGCGCAGCCGCGATGGCCGTGGTCTGCAGTTCATTGCCAGCAAACGCTGGGGTGCCCCGGCGTGAATGCGCTCCGCGCGCTTGCCGCGTGGCTGGCGCGCGTGCCGCCCGTGATCGCCGCGCTGTGCGCGTGTGCTTGGTACGCCTTGCTCTGGCAGTTGTCGTCGGGCCCTGTTCCTGCTCCGGGCAGCGGACTTTCAGGCGAGGTGATCGCCAACTGGCTCCACGCCCCAGTCTACGGTGTGCTGGCTCTGGCCTGTTTGCTAGCCCTGCCGCGTGTGTACAACGCGTGGCGCGTGAGCTGGAAGGGCGCCGTGCTAGTCGTCGGACTCTGCGCGCTGGCTGGCTTGATCGACGAATGGCACCAGCACCATGTCCCGGGTCGCGATGCCTCCCTGCCCGACCTCCTCACCGATGTGCTGGGTGCCTTGGGCACCGTGTGGTCGGTGGATGGTGTGCTGCGCTGCGCGCGCGGGGCACCTTGGCGCATGCTCCTGAGCCTACTGGCGAGCGTACTGGGCGCGGCACTCGCTACCCTGTTGCCCCGCTTGTGGCCCGACCTGTGGTGGCTGTGAGCCTCTGACCTATGCAGACCGACCCTACGAACTACCGCTCTCCGCTGGCCGAACGCTACTGCTCGCAGGCCATGCGCACGAACTTCTCGGACCAAAAGAAGTTCACGACCTGGCGCGCCTTGTGGATCGCACTCGCCGAGTGTGAGCGTGAGCTTGGGCTCGCCATCAGTGCCGAGCAACTGGACGAGCTGCGGCGGCACGCCACGGACCTCAATCTCGAGGTCGCGGCCAAGCACGAGAAAGAGCTGCGTCACGATGTGATGGCGCAGATTCACGCTTGGGGCGAACAATGCCCGAGCGCGCGGCCGATCATTCACTTGGGCGCGACCTCGTGCTATGTCACGGACAACAGCGAGTTGATCGCCATGCGCGATGGCTTGCGGCTGATTCGCGCGCAATTGGTGTCGACCATGGCGGTGCTGCGGGCCTTTGCCTTGCAGTGGAAGGACCTGCCGACTCTGGGTTGGACGCACTACCAGCCTGCGCAAGCCACCACCGTGGGCAAGCGCGCCTGTTTGTGGCTGCAGGACCTCGCCCATGATCTTGAGGATCTCGATCATGCCGAGGCTTCGCTGCGCTTCCGCGGCGTAAAGGGCACCACCGGCACGCAGGCGAGCTTCCTCGAGTTGTTCGCCGGCGACCACGACAAGGTGCGCGAGCTCGATCGGCGCGTCACCAAGCGCATGGGCTTCGAGAAGAGCTACGGCGTCACGGGACAAACCTACCCGCGTCAGGCCGACTTCCGTGTGTTGCAGACCCTGTCGTCGATCGCGCAAAGCGCGCACAAGTTCGCCACCGACTTGCGGTTGCTGGCCAACCGCAAGGAGCTCGAAGAACCGTTCGAGTCCAAGCAGATTGGCTCTTCGGCCATGCCGTGGAAGCGCAACCCCATGCGCAGCGAGCGCATCTGCGCCTTGTCGCGCTTTGTCATCTCGCTGTTGGACAACGCGGCGCACACTGCAGCCAACCAATGGCTCGAGCGCACGCTCGATGACTCGGCCAATCGTCGTCTGGCGATCTCGGAGTCGTTCCTCGCCACCGACGCGGTGCTCAACCTGTACTTGAATGTGGCGTCCGGTTTGATTGTCAACCCGCATGTGGTGCGCCGGGGGTTGATGGAGGAACTGCCGTTCTTGGCCAGCGAGCACTTGATGATGGAGGCGGTCAAGTTGGGTGCGGACCGCCAAGATGTGCACGAGTCGATTCGCACCGCCAGCCATACCGCCGCGCGCGCCATCAAGGACGGGCAAGCCTCGCCCTTCCGCGAGTTGCTGGCCCAAGATCCCGTGTTGGCGCCGCTCGCCAAACGCCTGGACGCTTTGCTGGATCCCAGCTTGTACGTCGGGCGCGCGCCCCAGCAGGTCGTCGAGTACATCCGCGAGGAAATCGACCCCTTGTTGCAGCGCCACAGTGCCCTTGTTGGGGCCGCCAGCGAGGTCAAGGTGTA
>CAIKQM010000504.1 GCA_903829565.1 uncultured Planctomycetota bacterium | reverse complement strand
GCCTCGGCCGCGCGGAGCATGTCGTCTTTGGTTTTGGCGATCTCACCACGCAAGCGCGAGGGATCCAGCAAGGCGGGATCCCCGAGTGGACCAAAGGGCGAGCTTTTCGCGCCTTTTTTGCCCTTTTTGCCCAGTTCAGGCAAGGGGGCTACCTCGACGTAGTCCATCTCGTACAACGCCTCGAGGCTTTCGCGCACAGGCTTGATGACGGTCTGCGGCACGATGCCGCGCTCGGCGTTGTACTCGATCTGTTTGGCGCGACGGCGGGTCATCTCCGAGATGGCCCGCTCCATCGAATCCGTGCGCTTGTCGGCAAACAGAATCACGCGTCCCGCCGCGTTGCGCGCCGCTCGACCACAGGTCTGCACCAAAGAGGTCGTGGAGCGCAAGAAGCCCTCCTTGTCGGCGTCAAGAATACCTACCAAGGACACCTCCGGCAGGTCTAGACCTTCACGCAGAAGGTTGATGCCCACCAACACATCAAACGATCCCAAGCGCAAGTCCCGCAGAATCGCCGTGCGCTCGATGGCATCGATCTCCGAGTGCAGGTAGCGCACGCGCACACCGGCCTCGGCATAGTAGTTCGTCAACTCCTCGGCCATGCGCTTGGTCAAGACCGTGACCAGCGTGCGCCAACCAGCCTGGGTAGTGAGACGAATCTCGTGCAGGAGATCATCGACCTGTGTCTTGGCCGAGCGCACCTCGATCAGTGGGTCCAACAGACCGGTGGGGCGCACGATCTGTTCGGCAATATGGCTGCCCGAGTGCTTCAACTCATAGGCAGCCGGCGTCGCAGAGACATGTACGATTTGCTTGACAAGCCCCTCCCACTCCTCAAAGCGCAGGGGACGATTGTCCAACGCACTTGGCAAGCGGAAGCCGTGCTCAACCAGCGTCTCCTTGCGCGAACGATCGCCGTGGTACATGCCCCCCACCTGCGGGATGGTCACATGGCTTTCGTCGACGAAAACCACCCATTCTTCGGGGAAATAGTGCAAGAGCGTGAACGGACTCTCACCCGGCGCACGGCCATCCATCCAACGCGAGTAGTTCTCGATGCCCGAGCACACACCCGTCTGCTTGAGCATCTCGAGATCATGGCGCGTGCGCTGCTCGATGCGTTGCGCCTGCAAGAGCATGTTGCGCTCCTTGAACCAGCTGACACGCTCCTTCATCTCCTCTTCAATGCCGATCACGGCGCGCTGCAAGCGATCCGCGGGCGCCACATAGTGGTTCGCAGGATAGATGGTCGTGGCCGTGGACTCCTCCAAGATCTCGCCGCGCAGCGGATCCACCACCACCAGCGCCTCGATCTCATCACCGAACATCTCGACACGAATGACCGCGTCGTCTTCATACGAAGGAAAGATCTCGATCACATCACCGCGCGCACGGAAGGTCCCGCGCCGAAAGTCTGCGCCTGCGCGCGCGTACTGCATGCGCGTCAGAGTGCGCAGCAGGTCCTCACGCTCCATCGCTTGGCCGCGGGCCAGCGGCAAAGCCATGGTCTCATAGTTGTCCGGCGAACCGAGTCCATAGATGCACGACACCGATGCCACCAACAGCACATCGCGGCGCTCCAACAACGAGCGCGTCGCACTGTTGCGCAGGCGTTCGATGTTCTCGTTGCGTGAGGCATCCTTCTCGATGAAGGTGTCGCTCGAAGGCACATACGCCTCAGGCTGGTAGTAGTCGTAGTAGCTGACGAAGTACTCGACCGCGTTCTTGGGGAAGAGGTCTTTGAACTCTGCGTACAGTTGCGCCGCCAGAGTCTTGTTGGGCGACAACACCAGAGTCGGGCGGTTCACCTTCTCGATCACGGCCGCCATGGTGAAGGTCTTGCCCGAACCGGTGATGCCTAGCAGCGTCTGGTGCGCAGCACCGGCGACAAGACCTTTGGACAGCGACTCGATCGCCTTGGGCTGGTCCCCCATCGGCGCATACGGACAGACCAGCTCGAAGCGCCCCGCAGCGGGGGTCGAGCGCGCGGAGCGACGGGGAGAGGCAGCGTCCATGAGTGGCGATCCTAAGCGCGCCGCGGTCCAGTTTCTTACGGGAAACAGAGCTGTCGCAACTGCCCTGTTGCATTGACTTTGTGACAGTCGTAGCGTCCGGTCAGTCTCAGGAACAACAGCGCATGCAACACCGCCTAGGTCGCTGCGACGCCTGCCGCGCGTCGTACCAAATCCCCAACGAGTTCAAGCCCCACTTCGCCCGCTGCCCTTTGTGCCGCGGGATGGTGCGGGTAGGCCCGCACGGTGGCGGCGAGCCGTGGAGGCCCATGCCGGCCCGAGCGACCGCGCCGGTGCTGCGTGTGCACACCTTGCAACCAATCGCAGCGCCGACGACCACCGCTCCGCTGTGCTTTGAAGAAGAGAGCGAGCTAGCGCTCTGGCAGCACTTGGATGGGGATCTTTTGCCGGAGAAGGCTTACTCGACTGAGCCCGTGACCAGCGCTGCTCCCACTCTCCGCGGATCGTGAGCAGCTTGTGGCCGCGCACCGGGCGTAGGCACATGAATGACGCCGGTGAGCGCTAGGTACGACTTGGCTTCCTGCAACTCGTGACCATAGGTACCGCGCAGTTGCTCGAGCACCTGCGCATCGAAGCCGCGCTCGTACAAGCTGTACGTAGGCGCGTGCTGTTGGTGCAGACGCGGCGCGGCGACTGCATCGGAGGCTGTTTGACCGCACTCCAACACGCGCAACAAGACTTGCGTCACCGCCACAGGAATGCGCGGGCCACCTGGTGCACCCAAGACAAGCATGTTCGAGTGACCGCCGTCGCGCACGATGGTGGGCGTCATCGACGACACCGGACGACGGCCGGGCGCGATCGCATTGGCGCGTGAGCCCGTGAGGCCATACGTGTTGGGAGCACCTGCACGCAAGGCAAAGTCATCCAGCTCGTCATTCAAGAAGAAGCCCGCGCCGGCCACCAAGAGGCCGCTGCCAAAGCTCGTGTTGAGCGTGGTCGTCAGACTTACAGCCGCACCATCGGCGTCCAGCACACACACATGCGTCGTTTGGTCACCCTCGGTCCATTCCGTGGCCGTGACCGCAGGTTGCGCACGCGAGCCGATCTCCAAACGGCGCTGTGCGATGCGTGCAGGGGCCAGCAACTCTGTCAGCGGCACGACTGTGTCGCGCGGATCTCCGAAGTGCAGCGCACGCTCGGCGTAGGCCGTGCGCACGGCCTCGAGGAACCGATGCCAATACAGCGCCTCGGGACTCGGTCCCGGCGGCGGGAAGCCCTCCAACACACCTAGCGTGTGCAAGAGCACATACCCGCCGGCGCTGGGCGGTGGTGCTGTCAAGATCTGATGACCGCGATACCAACCGATCAACGGCGCGCGCAAGGCCGGCGCGTAGCTCTCCAAGTCTTCGTCAGCCAACCATGCACGGCCATCGGGCGGGACACCGCCGCGTTCGGAAGCATAGAACGGCGTGCGCGCAAGCTCTTGCTGCAGCAAGCGGCGCGTCTCACCGGCATAGAAGCCCTGCGGGCCCTGATCGGCGTAGCGCTCAAGAGTGCTTGCCAAGTCCGCTTGACGGATCCACTCACCGGCTTTGGGTGCGCGCCCCTCCGGCCACCACACGGCCTTGGCGGCAGCATTGAGCTTGTCAACTGTACTTGACGCAGCCAAGTCACGCGCCAGATCCTCATCAACCGCAAAGCCCTCGCGGGCCAGGCGCACCGCAGGCGCGGTGAGTTCCTCGAAGCTGAACCTGCCGCTGCCGCGACGCTCCCACAGCAGGTACAGACCCGCCGGAGAACCCGGCACGCCTACAGCGGAAGGGCCGCGATTGCCGCGCTCGGGGACAAGAGAACCTGACGCGTCGAGGTACAGCTCGGGCTTGGCCGCGCGCGGCGCTGTCTCGCGAAAGTCGAGGAACTCCGCTGCGCCTTCGTGGTCGGCCCACAGTGCAAAACCGCCCCCGCCCAGATT
>CAIKQM010000503.1 GCA_903829565.1 uncultured Planctomycetota bacterium | reverse complement strand
CGCGGGTTGCATGGTGGCGCCTTGCGCTTGCACGACGGCCCGCAATCGCCGGTTGGTCGTGATGAAGCGGATGTGGTCACAGCGCATGTCACGCACGTGGACGATGTGGCGCGTGCGTTGGCGAGCTTGGAAGCCAAGGGCGTGTCCTTCCGCGATGCCATCGATTGGCAAGTGGCCGGCGGCAAAGAAGCCGTGGTGTGCCGTTCGCCCGTCGAGCTCAGCGTTGCGGTGCGCAAGAGCGCGCAAGGCGACATCGACGTCCAACGCTACAAAGGTCTGGGCGAGATGGACGCCGATCAGTTGTGGGAGTCGACGATGGACCCCTCACGCCGCAAGCTCTACTTGGTGCAAGTCGAGGACGCGATCGAGGCCGATCGCATCTTCACCACGCTGATGTCAGAGGATGTGGGCGATCGCCGCAAGTACATCGAGGATCACGCGCTCGAGGTCACGAACCTCGACGTGTAAGCTCCGTTAGACACGGACCTGGGCACAGGTGCGGAAAAGTTTTCCGCACTCAGCTCTGCAGCCAGACCGCGCTGTGGGTCGATACACCACCCAGCGTGAAGCACAGTCAACGGCTTGAACATCCCCGACTGGCCTCGGCGCTCGTCGAACGCGGTCTCTGCGACGCCAAGAAGGTCGAAGAGGCTTTGCACATCGCCGAGAACGGCCATGGCTCCTTTCCCGAAGTGCTCGTCAACTCGAGCCTCGTTTCGGATTGGGAGCTGTCGCGCGTTGTGTGTGAGGTCTACAACCTGCCGTTCGTGACGGTCGAGATCATCGATCCGGATCCGGCGGCGCGCAAAGACCTCGACTTGCAGTTCTTGGCCCACCATGGGCTCGTGCCTTTGGCGCGCAGCAACAGCGTGTTGACGATCGCCATGCCTGGCATGGTGGCGGCTGATGTGCTCGGCGAGATGGCGGCCACGACGGACTTGACCATCTTGCCGGTGGTCGGCTCGGTGCAGACGAACCGTCGCTGGATTGAAAAAGTGTTGCTGGCGGAGATGAAGGCTGCGTTGCCCACGCAAGGCACCGAGGCTGTGAACGAGGCGCATGATGCCGGTTGGGATCAGCTCTTTGACGCTGCCGAGGCCGCGGTCCAAGAACCGGCCATGCCTGCGGCGCCGTTGCCGTCGATGAGAACGGCCGCACCCGTGGCAGCCAGCGCGGCCATGCGGCCGAACGTCGACCTGCCGCCGCCGCCTGCCTTTTGATTCAGTTGCTACTGACCAGCGTTCGGTGCTACAGAGGCGTTCATGCAAGCGAATGAACCGTCCTCCAAGCGCGAGACATTGCTGCTTGCGTGTCTAGCTCTCTTTACAGGCTTCTTTGTCGCCGCCAACTTGTTTGGCGCCAAGCTGTGGGAGTTCACGCTGTTCGGTCTGCGTCCGCGCGATCTGGGTTTGGAAGGGGACACCTTCGTTGCCACCGCCGGCATCCTGGCCTTTCCGCTGACCTTCGTGTTGACGGATGTGGTCAACGAGTACTTCGGCAAGTGCGTGGTGCGCACCTTCACGTGGCTGGCGATCGCGGTGAACTTGGTGTTGCAGCCGATCGCCTTGGGCGCGGCCGCTGCACCGACGGTGAGCTTCACACCTGGCGTGGACGCGGCTACGGCTCATGCCGCTTATGCCTTGGCCTTCGGCACCACCTGGACCATCACGCTCGCCAGCTTGGTGGCCTTTGCCATCGGTCAGTTCGCCGATGTCAGCGTGTTCAGTTGGCTCCGTCGGCGCACAGGCGGACGCATGATTTGGTTGCGCGCCCAAGGCAGCACTGTCGTGAGCCAATTCATCGACACGCTGATTGTGATCTATCTCGCGTTCTATGTGCTGCCCGCGTTGGCCGGGGACCCGCACATGAGCGCTGGCGATGCCGCGCGTGTGGCGACGACGAACTACATCTACAAGTTCGCGATCGCAGTGCTCCTCACGCCGCTGTTGTATGGCGTGCGAGCCTTGGTGGTCAGCTGGATTGGCTCCGCCGAAGCAGAACGCCTGGCGCACAGCGCTCACCCGGCTGATCCGGATTAGCGCGCGATCATGAACTCAGGCCGCACGCCGCGCGCGTGCTTCGCGGAAGCCGACGAGCTTGCCCGCGGCCTCGTCCCACAACACCAGGCGCGCTGCCCGGAAGCTGCGCACCAAAGTCAGTTGCGGCACATTGCGGAAGGCGTCATGTGCGCGGTGGCACGCTTCCAAGTGGTAGTTCGGGATGCGTGAGTTCAGGTGGTGCACATGGTGGAAACCAATGTTGCCCGTGAACCACTGCAACACGCGCGGCAAGCGATAGAACGAACTGCCGTCCAAAGCCGCTGCGGTGAAGTCCCACTCACCATTGCGGCGCCAATACGCCGCTTCGTGCTGGTGCTGCACATAGAACAGCCACAAGCCCAACGAGCACGACACGAAAGTGATCGTGCCTTGCAGGACTACGTACTGCCACAAACCCACCTGCGTGATCATCGTCCAAGCGATGGCAGCGATACCCAGGTTCGTGAACCACACCGACAGACGGTCACGCCACGAGTACCCGCGGGTGGTGAAGCGCTGGTAGATCAAGAAGATCGGCAACGGCGCCAGCACGAACAAGATGAACGGGTTGCGGCTGAGGCGGTACAAGAGGCGGCGCATGCGCGGGGCCTCGATGTACTCGTCGACGGTCATCGTCCAAATGTCGCCCGAGCCACGCCTGTCAAGATCTCCTGACGTGCGGTGATGGGTGGCGTGTTCGGTGGTCCAATGCCGGAACGGCGTGAAGGTCAGCACGCCGGAGACGAACCCCAGCAGCGAGTTCACCCAGCGCGAGGAGCTGAAGGACCCATGTCCGCAGTCGTGGCTGATGATGAAGATGCGCACCGACAAACCGGCCCCGATGATCGCGAGGGGCACGGCCAGCCACCACGCCACGCTCCAGGCCCAAATCATGATCGCCCAGAGCAAGACGTACGAGCCATGCGAGTTCACCACCTGCCAGAACGCCTTCCCGTTGTCGGGACGCTGGTAGGGTTCGACGAGGGCGCGCCATTCGGCGGGAGACGGATGGCGGCCGGAGCCGAGTGCGGTGTCACTCATGTCGGTCGCCGATTCTAACCCGACCTGCGCCTATCAACCACTAGCCGGTTGCTGTTGCGTGAGGCAGTGAATGCTGCCGAGGCCCCAAATCAGCTCCCAGCAGTCGATACCAATCACCTTGCGTGAAGAGCAATAGAAGCGCTGGAGCGTGTCAAGAGCGATGGCGTCGTGCTTCTTGTGGCGATAGGTGGGCACTAACAGCGCACCATTCACGAACAAGAAGTTCGCGTAGGTAGCAGGTAAACGCTGCTTGTCGTGCACGACTTTCCCCGGCATGGGCAGCACCACCACATCGTAGGGCCGCCCGTCGGCATCCTTCATCAACTGCAGACGGCGCAAGTTGTCCTTCAAGATCTTGTGGTTGGGATCACGCGTGTCCTCTTCGACCGTGGTCGCGATGGTGCGCGCATCCAGGAAGCGCGCGAGATCGTCGATATGGCCATCGGTGTCGTCCCCGACGATGCCATCGCCCAGCCACAACACGCGTTCCTGTCCGTACCAATCGCACAAGCCACGCTCGATCTGGCGCTTGGTGAGGTGCGGGTTGCGATTCTTGTGCAGCAAGCAGGCTTCGCTGGTCAGCACAGTGCCGCGTCCATCGAACTCGACGGAACCGCCCTCCATGACGACCGGCGCGTCCTCCACGCGCGGCAGCCATAGGCCTTCACACACGCCTTCGATGCTCGCGTCGCCTTGAGCCATCAGCTCGGCGATGCGCGTGGGGACCGCGTCATCCGCGTCCCACGGCGGATACTTGCCGCCCCAGGCGTTGAAGCCCCAGTCGACGATCGACAACAGCGTCTTGCCCCGCTGTTGCTTGGTCAAAAATGCTGGACCGTGATCGCGACACCAAGCCTCGTTGGTGGGAATGTGATGGAAGCGCACGCGCTTGCCGAGGTCGCGCTGCTTGACGCCATGTGCGACGAGCTGCTCGCTGACGATGCGCTCGTAGTTGCTGTTGGGCACATTGATGTGCACCAGCTCTCGCGGCGCAATGGCGCCGACAATGGCGGCCAGATTGGCGGGAATGGTGTGGTACTTGTCCGGGAAGGAGATTCCCTCCGGCCGCGGCCAACTGAACCAAGTGCCGCTGTGGCGCTCCCACTCGGCCGGGAATGTCCAGCCCGCTTGACGCGGTGTGCCTGTCAAATATTTCAGACGCTTGGTAGCCATACTCAGGACTCACACGCCAAAGCGTTGCACGATGCCGCCATAGGCATCAATGCGCCGGTCGCGCAGGAAAGGCCAATGCGTGCGCGCAAACTCGACCTTGTCCAAGTCCGCGGGCCGCACGATGACCTCTTCTTTGTCGATGCTGGCGCGATACAGCACTTGGCCATTCGGCTCGGCCATGAACGATTGACCCCAGAACTGGATGCCATCCGCGTTCACGGGCTTCTTGTCGAGACCCAAGATGTGCTCGTGCCCGATGCGATTGGGCGCAACGACATAGCAGCCATTCGCCACCGCATGCGAGCGTTGGATCAGCTCCCAACTCTCGTGTTGCGCCTTGCCGTACTCGGCCTTCTCGCCGGGATGCCAGCCAATGGCGGTGGGATAGAAGAGGATCTCCGCGCCTTGCAGCGCCGTCAGCCGCGCGCCTTCGGGGTACCACTGGTCCCAACAAATCAGCACGCCGATCTTGGCGTACTTGGTGTTCCACACACGGAAGCCCAAGTCGCCCGGCGTGAAGTAGAACTTCTCGTAGTACAGCGGATCATCGGGAATGTGCATCTTGCGATACACGCCCATCAACGAACCGTCTGCATCGATGATGGCGGCGGTGTTGTGGTACAGGCCACTGGCGCGCTTCTCGAACAAGCTCGCGACGATGACGATGCCGTGCTTCTTGGCGATCTTCTGGTACAGGTCGGTCGTCGGCCCGGGAATCGTCTCGGCTAACTGGAAGAAGCGGTGATCTTCCACCTGGCAGAAGTACTGGCTCGTGAACATCTCTTGCGTGCACACGATCTGCGCGCCTTGTTTGGCCGCTTGTTCGATGAGCGCCGCTTGATGCTTGCGATTGGTCGCCACATCTTCGACGCAGCGCATCTGCGTGAAGCCCAACTGGACGACGCGTGAGGAGCGAGACTTCGTGCGAGTAGCCATAGCGCCGGTCAGTATGGAGAGTTCAGGCGTTTTCTGCATCAGCCGAGCGCAAAGCTCGTGCAGCTCAGGCTCAGTCGCTTGGCGTTTCAGCGCAAGCCGCGCGCCCAGGCAGCGCCGTCCATCGCGCCCTTGCCAGCAGGTTTGACGCGCACCAAGCGCAACGCACCCGTGCCGCAACTCACAACAGGTCCAGCCTTGGTCAATGTGCATGTACCCGGCGCGGCCTTGGCTTCTGCAGGTTGCTCGCACGGCTCGACTTCCAACACACCCAACTCGACCTCATGAATGACCGCGCGCGCACCAGGCCACGGCGTGTAGGCGCGCACCAAACGGTCGATGTCCTGTGCGCTCTTGGTCCAATCCACCAAGCCGTGTTCTTTCTTGATCTTGGTGGCAAAGGTCGCCTGCGTGGCGTCTTGCGGCTGCAACACCGCGTGACCGCCGGCCAAGAGGTCCAGAGTCGCGACCGCTGCGTCTCCGCCCAACACCGCCAAGCGCGTGTACAAATCACCCGAGGTTTCCCGCACGCCAATGGGCGTGCGCACCGTGTGCACGAGCGGCCCCTCGTCGAGGGCGAGAACCATCTTCTGCACACACACCGGTTTCGGCGTCTCCCGCCAGCACCGCCGCTTGAATAGGCGAGGCGCCACGCCAACGCGGCAACAACGACGCGTGCACATTCCACGCGCCCAAGGGAGCGAGATCGAGCACATCTTGACGCAAGATCTCGCCATAGCTGGCGACAAGCAGCACGTCCGGCTGCCAAGCGGCCAGCACTGTCAAAAATTCTTCACCACGCGCCCGTTCGGGCTGCAAGACCGGAATGCCACGCGCTTGGGCCGCCAACACCATGGGCGAAGGTTCGACCTTCATGCCGCGGCCACGAGGGCGATCCGGTTTGGTCACCAAGCCCACGACTTGATGTCGCGGGCAGGCGAGCAAGGCTTCGAACACCGTCGCGCCAAAGGGCGGCGAGCCCAAATAGGCGACCTTCACAGATAGGCGACCTTCACGAACAGCGCGCCTTACAGGTGCGCGGCGACGAGCGCCTTGAGCTTGTCGTAGGGCATGGCGCCCATTTGGCGCGCCACCATCTTGCCGCCCTTGAACACCATGAAGGTGGGGATGGAGGTGATGCTCAAGTTGGCGGCCACATCTTGGCTCTCGTCCGTGTTGATCTTGACCACCTTGATCGATGCACCCAGTTCGGTGGCGAGCTTGTCCACGCTCGGTCCCATGGCCTTGCACGGGCCGCACCACGGCGCCCAGAAGTCCACCAGCACCGGGACGGAGCTCTTGAGGACCACAGAGTCGAAGGTTTGGTCAGTCACATCTTGGGCAGCGCTCATAACGGGGAATATGGGCCAAATGCGGGCCGGAGTCCAGTCCCCTGCAGGCGTATTTAGGCCGGTTCGCCAGCGCTCTGGTCAGCTTCGGGCTGGACGGGTTCCGCAGGCGCCGCGCTGGCTGCCTGTTCCTCGGTGGCCGTCTGTTCGTCATCGAACACGCTGGCCGCGAGCACCGTATCCAGATCACCCGCCTCGCTGGAGTACTCCAACTCGATCTCGCCACCACCTTCGGGTTGCTTGACCTTCACGAGGCCGATCTTGCACAGCTCGAGCAACGCACAGAACGAACCGACGAGCGACTCGCGCGTGGGTTGCGCATCGATGGACAGCACCAGATCCTTCAGGCCCAGCCGTCCAGTTCTCTTGACATGCTCGGCCATCGACTGCACATAAAAGCGTAGCGGCCGGGCGTCGGTGGCCACGCGGTGCGGCGCGTTCGCCAGTG
>CAIKQM010000502.1 GCA_903829565.1 uncultured Planctomycetota bacterium | reverse complement strand
TGGCGCCGAGGTAGGTGGGGGAGTGGCCTTCCCCACCTGGTTGGAGAACTTGGACGCCAGCACCCCTACCTTGTCGCTGCGCAGCTTTGCCTTGCATGCCAATCAAAAGGCGGACATCGCTCATAGCCGTGCAGTGCAGCTCTTGAACGAGACGCGCTTTGCCCGCTTCCTCAAAGATTCGAAAGCGGGCGGGTACACCGATCCGCTGTCGAAACTCGAAGTGGCCGAGCGCGATCAAGTGAACATCACCAATGACTACCGCGTCATGTTGGGACGCCGTGCTCTCGCGTGGGACCCGCGCTTGCAAAGTGCGGCGCAAGGTCACAGCGATTGGATGAGTTTGAAGGGCATTCTGAGTCACGATGAAGACGATCCGCGCCGTCGCACGGTAGGCCAGCGCACGCGCCTTGCTGGCTATGAGGCTGGTTCGGGCGAGAACTGCAGCATGGGTCGTCCAGGAGCCATGGACACGCACACAGGCTGGGCTCACTCAAGCGGTCACCACCGCAACTTGCTGTCACCGGGCCATACCGAAATCGGCAGTGCTATCAGTGGCAACTACTGGACGCAGAACTTTGGTTCCGCGCGCGATTTCGAACGGGAGTTTGGCCAATGAGACGGCTCGTCGCAGCAACAGCAGTTCTGTGGTTGCTGGCGGTGTCATCTCCGGCCTCGCAGGTCAGATCAGCGCAAATCGACTGGCAGCGCACTCTGGATGATGCGCGCGCTCTGAGCCAACGCACCGGGCGCCCGTTGTTGGTCGCGGTCAATGTGGATGGGGAGAGCTCATCAGAACGCATCGTCGTCGAGCGGTACCGCGATCCGCAGTTCGTAGCGTGGACGCAGCAATTCGCGTGTGCGCTGGGCAGCCCCGTGCGTCACAACCCGCGTGATTACGACGAGCTAGGCGTGCGCGTGGAATGCCCGCGCTTCGGCCAAGTGACCTGTGGTGAGCACATGGCACTCGAGCCAGCCATTTTCAGCGCGTACCTGGCCGAGCCGCGTGTGAGCCCGCGGCATGCGCTGGTGCAGCTGGATGGGACAAAGAGCTTTGACCTGTACTACCTGTTTGACATGCGCGCGTTGGATGCAGAGGTGGCGAAGTACGCACGCGCAGTCGCAGAGCGTGCAGCGGCCAGTGACGCGCATTCTTCTCTGGACGTGCTCGATCCTGCCGATGCAGCAGCTTGGCAGCGTGTGGCTACCTTGAACCACGCGCGTGCGCGCACACACGCCCTGACTGCATGGCGTACTCTCTCGTCGGAAGCGGATCTCGCGCGAGTGCTGCGTGCGGTCATGCCAGCGGATGCCCAGCTTGGTCTTGAGTTGTGCATCGAACTAGGTGCACGCGCACGACCCGTCTCGGCCGAGCTCTTGCAAACGGCGGTCACAGAGTTGCGCTCGGCGGGCCGGCTTGCCGAATGGTGCCGTTGGATGCGCTGGTTAGAGCCCAAGAGTGTCGCGGTGGATGAATGCTTGGCGGCACTTGTGGTGGACGATCCGCAGGGCCGTACTTGGTGCTTGGGAGTGCTTGCATTTGGCACTCCGGCGCGTCGTCAGGCCGTAGAACGCGGCTTGCAACATGCACTGGGTGCAGAGGCGGTTGCTGTTTTGATTCAAGCGCGTGCCGCTGAAGGAGGCCCTGTGGAGGGGCACGCGTTCCACACAGTCTCGCGCTTGTGGGCTTGTATGGATGTGCCGGCGGCTCAGGTCGAGCAAGTACCCGAAGCGGCGGATGCTGCCCAAGAAATGGGAGCGGCCGAAGCTGCACTTGCGGCAGCACCTCAGGATCCAGCTGCCATGGCGCGCATGGGACAGGCCAGTTTGTTGCTGGCTCGTCAGCGCATCGAACGCGGTGAAACGGGAGCGCAGCTTTTGTTGCAGGATGCGCAGGCTTGGTTGGATCGCGCACTCCAAGCGGGTGCTGCGCTGCGTCCGCTTGCTTCCGCACGCGCACGCACTGCGTACCTGTTGGGTGATCATGCAGTACAGGAAGCGACAGCCCTGCAGTCTCTGGCCTTGGCGACAGAGGTGGACACGCGCCGCGTCCAGCGCATGCGCGCGTGGTTGTTGG
>CAIKQM010000501.1 GCA_903829565.1 uncultured Planctomycetota bacterium | reverse complement strand
CCCGCGTGGCACGCAACATCGGTGCGCAATCCACGTTCGGTCTTGTGGCTACGGCTGGTGATCCCGAGGGCCAGCGCGATGACTCACTAGTCGGTACTGACCTCAACCTGCGCACCAGTACCTTCCTCGGGGACAAGAACCTCCAAGGCTCTCTCTGGGGCCTTATGAATTCCCAAGATGGCTCGGTAGATGATGGTGCCGCCTTCGGCGCTTCCCTCGCCTATCCCAACGATGTGTGGGATTGGCGCATGAGCGCACGCGAAGTGCAGCAGAACTTCGATCCGGCCTTGGGCTTCGTGCCGCGCAACGATGTGCGTCTCTACAGCGCCGAGTTCACGCATGAGCCGCGCTGGGAAGGACTCTTGCGCCGCAGTGAACACTCGATTGAAGGCTCGTTGGTGACCGACCTCGATGACGAGCTGCAAACGGCCAACATCGAAGTACAGCCCCTCGGTGTGACCTTCGATACAGGCGATGCTCTGCGCTTGGAGCTTGAGCAGACGCGTGATGTGCTTGATGCGGACTTTGCGATTGTGGAGGGGCTCGAGATTCCAGCCGGGACCTACGACTTCTTCCGTGCGCGCGTCGAGTATGAGACCAGCAACAAGCGTGCACTCGATGTCAGCGGCAAAGTAGAAGCGGGCGAGTACTACGGTGGAACGTCCATCGACACCGAGATCGAGCTGGGGTGGCGCCCACACCGCTGGTTCCAAGGTTCGGCTGCGTGGAACCGCACGGATCTCGACTTGGACGCTGGTTCCGCCGTGGTGCACGTGGTGCGCCTCAAAGGGCTGGTGTCCTTCAGCCCTGAGCTGTCGTGGGCGAACTTCGTACAGTTCGACAACGAGTCCGATGCAGGTGGCCTCAACAGCAGGTTGCGTTGGATTCTCCAACCGGGCAGTGACCTCTTCCTCGTCTGGACTCAGAACATGCAACGCGAGAGCGGCTCGCTCGTGATCGAGGACCAAGCCGTGGCCTTCAAACTGGGCTGGACCTTCCGGTTTTAAGCATGCAGCCCGACCAAGCGCTGGCGGCGCGCCGTGAACGCTGGTTGATGTGGGCCATCTTGGCCTCTCAATTCGCGCCTGCGTACATGTTCTCTGGTGTGGCCGTTGCGTTGCCGCATCTCTCGCGCGATCTCGAGGCGAGTGCGCGCGAGCTGGGCCTTGTAGAGACCTTGTTTCTAGCCGGTTCCGCGAGCTTTCTGCTACCCATCGGGCGTTGGGCCGATGCGACGGATGCGCGCACCTTGTACCGCGCCGGCCTGTATCTCTTCGCCGTGCTGACCTTCTGTCTCGCCTACGCCAGCGACATGACAGTGGTCCTCGGTTTGCGCTTCCTCCAAGGCGCTTGCGCTGCGGTGGTGACGACAACTGGTCCAGCCATTTTGACACAGTTGGTCCCGCTCGAACGACGAGGCCGAGTCTTTGGCACGGCTATCGCCTTCACCTATGCCGGACTCTCCATCGGTCCGCTCTGCGCGGGCTGGCTGGTCGAATGGGGTGGTTGGCGTGCGGTGTTCGCGGGTGGTGGTGCCTTGCTCGTGCTCTTCGCGCTGCCTGTGCAGCTCTTGATGCACTGTAGTTGGAAACAAGCCGATCATCCACCCGTGCATCGCCCGAGCGCCGCCCTGCTAGCTGCGGCAGTGCTCTGCATGGTGTACGGTTCCGCTTTCTGGCAGGACGGCTTCGATGGCGCGTTGGCGCTGCTGGCCGGTGTGCTGTTGGCTGTACTTTTCGTCGTGCTGCAGCGACGCCTCGCACGCCCCTTGCTAGATCTCGACAGCTTGCGCGGCAATCGTGTGCTCCAAGCGGCACTGGCCGTGCAGGCGCTGCTCTACATGAATGCCTATGTGAACATCGTGCTCCTGAGCCTGCACATGCAAGTGGTGCTGGGGCTGAGTGCGGCGTCCACCGGCATCCTCCTTGCGATTGGAGCGGCGTGGATGGCCTGTTGGGCTCCATTCTCCGGTGTACTGGCTGATCGTTGGCAACCCAGGCGGATCGCTGCGTTAGGGGTGGCCACGATCGTGCTCATGGCCATGTGCGCCACTCAGCTAAGCGCCGAGCGAGGCACGTGGTTTGTACTGCTGTTATTGGCCTTGCATGGAGTGGGCTTCGCACTCTTCTCGACCCCGAACATGCTGGTGATCATGGGGGCGATGCGCGCCAGCCACATGAACACAGCGTCCGCGTTGGGAGCCAAGTCGCGCTCGTTGGGCATGATCGGCGGCATGTTGGTCTTGGCGGTCCTAGTCTCTAGCGGCCTTGGTGCCGGTGCCATTGACTCGAATCCGCAAGCCCTCGTGCAGGTGACGCGGTCCGCGTATGGAGTGCTCTCGGTATGCGGTGCCGGTGCCCTAGCGCTGGCCTTCGTGTCGCGCAATGTCAAGGAAACCGGACAGGGAGCCCCTTAGGCGCCGTCTCAGACCAGCGGAGCCTCGCCCACGGCAAAGTCCTCGATGGTCATCTCGTTGGCCGTGATGCCGCGGAAGGTGTTGCGATCCGGCTTCCACAAGACATGAATCGGCGTACCGGGTGTGAGCTCCTGTACGCGTTCCGCCATGTTGAACGCTTTGGCCTTGACCACCGTGTCGCCGCTGCGGAACCGCAAGGAGAAGTGCTTGCGGTCCTTGCCCATGATGTAGGGCGCATCCGCCACGCGCAGGTCGCGTGTCAAGAAAACTGGCTCACGGAAGTCCTGGCCCCATGGCTCCAGTCGCTCCAGCTCATTCATGAGCACATCCCCATACAGTGCCAAGGGCAGCTCGTAGTCAGCCTCCAAACGGCGCGGAGGAGGTGCTTCACCATTCAACAGCTCGCGTGTGCGGGCCACCAAACGCGCTCGCAGTTCATCTACATGCGCGGCCGGCAGTGTGCAGCCCGCTGCCATCGCATGGCCACCCCAAGTCGTGTAGAGCCCGTCACCAGCCTTCATGACTTGCATCAAGTCCAGACTGTGCACGGTGCGCGCACTACCCTTGGCTAGACCATCCTTGATGCCCAACACGATGGCGGGGCGTCCGGTGCGTGCCACCATGCGGCCCGCCACGATGCCCACGACACCTGGATCCCATGTCTCGGAAGCCAAGACCAAGACGGGATGATGGCGTGCATCGTGCCACCGTTCGGCTTGCTTGGCGGCTTCGTCTGCGATCACTCGCTCTAGGTCCTTGCGTTGGATGTTCAACACATTGACCTGCGCGGCCAAGCGCTGCGCTTCGGCTGCCTCCGTTGCGAGGAACAGCTCCACCGCGATGCGCGCATTCGCCAAGCGGCCGGCTGCATTGATGCGCGGACCGATCTGAAAGCCGATCGTGGTGGTGGACACACGACCTTCAGGCAAGTCACACACTGCCATCAAGGCGCGCATGCCCGGCGTGTCCGTCTTGCGCAGTTGCTGCAGTCCATAATGGGCAATGACGCGATTCTCATCGCGCATCGGCACGACATCGCACACGGTGGCGATGGCGGCGTAGCCGATGAACTCCATCAGCAACTGGCGCCACTGTTCGCTCGCGCGCTCACCACCTGAATGTGCCGTCGCCAGCGCCCAGGCCAGCTTGAAGGCCACTCCACCGCCGCACAACTCACGGAAGGGATAGGTGGAGTCGGCGCGCTTGGCATTGACGATCGCCACGCAGCGGGGGAGCGGGCCTTCCTTCGGCTCATGGTGGTCGGTCACCACCACATCGACACCCATGCCGGAGAGCTTCTCGATCCACTCGTGCGCGCTGGTACCGGAGTCCACGCTCACGACCAAGGTGGCGCCCGTTTCACGCACCTTCTCGAGCGAGTGCGGACCGAATGCATACCCGTCCTTGTGGCGATCGGGGATGTGCCAGCGCACCTTCGCACCCATGAAGCTCAAGGCCTTGACGAGGATCGTCGTGCCCGTCACACCATCCACGTCATAGTCGCCGTGGATCAAGATCGTCTCGGCGCGCGCGATCGCTTGCTGGATGCGCTCGACAGCTGCGCGCATGTCGGGCAACAACAGCGGGTCGCGCAGCTGATGCAGCGAGGGGTTCAGCAAGTGCTTGACCGCATCGAGATCCGTCAACTGACGATTGGCAAGGACAGCCGCAGCCACCTTGGAAATGCCGCAGCGGGTGGCGAGTCGATCGAGGAGCGTGGGGTCCTGCTGGCGCAAGTGCCAGGCAGGCCGGGGGGCAGTGGCGGTCATGGTGTGGCCCATGAGCCTGACGGAGTGTGCCGCGCCACGCAAGCGCAGGACACGGACACCCGGTGTCCGTGAGCCGAAGGTGCTTGCAAGCAGGGGCGTGGCAGGGCGAAATGAGCACGTGACCAGCACAGACAGCGCGGCGGCTTTCCGCCTTCTGCCCTCGATGGACGCGGTCCTCTCGGATCCGCGTGCCGCGGCATCCGAGCAGTTGATCGGTCGGGCTCTTCTGGCTGAGCTGGCTGGTCAGGTTCTGGAGCGCTGGCGTGCCGCCATCAAAGCGCAGGAATTGGATGCGCGGCGTTTGTCCGGTTTGCTTGACGCCGGTGAGCCGTGGCAGACGTTGCATGTGCTGGCCCAACGCGAGCGCCAACAGGGCTTGGTGCGCTGTGTCAATGCCACTGGCGTGGTGCTCAACACCGGCCTCGGTCGCGCTCCCGTGCACGAGCAGGTCGCTGCTGCCATGGCGGAAGCCGCGCGCAGCTACTGCGTGCTGGAAGTGGACCGCTTCACCAACGAGCGCAACCAGCGTGATGACCGTCTGAGTGTGCTTTTGTCCCGCTTGACCGGTGCCGAGGCCGGTATCGGCGTGAACAACTGCGCCGCCGCTGTGTACCTCGCGTTCCAGACCTTTGCAGGTGGACGCGAAGCGATCGTCTCGCGCGGTGAACTGGTCGAGATCGGCGGTAGCTTCCGCGTACCGGATGTGATGGCTCGTGCCGGTGCCAAGTTGGTCGAGGTGGGCACCACCAATCGCACGCGCCTTGCCGACTATGAGAGCGCGCTGACTGCGCAGACAGGCCTCGTGGTCAAGGTGCACAGCAGCAACTTCCGCATGGTGGGCTTCACCGAGGAGACTCCGCCCGAGGAGCTGGCCGCGCTAGGCCGCAAGCACCACGTCACAACCGCCTACGATTTGGGTTCGGGGCTCTTCGACTTTGCCGATGATCCTCAGCTCGCGCCCTTGCTTGGCGATGAGCCGATGGTGCTCGCTGCAGTGGCGAGTGGTGTCGATATGGTCATGTACTCGGGCGACAAGTTGTTCGGCGGGCCTCAGGCGGGCCTCATCGTCGGTCGCAAAGAGACCATTCGCGCCCTGCGCAAAAACCCGCTCTACCGCGCGCTACGGCTCGACAAGGTGGCGATCGCCGGGCTGGAGGCCACCTTGAACTTGCTGCTGGCTGGTCGCGCAGCCGAGCTTCCCGCGCGCGCCATGTTGGCCGCGAGTGCGGAGGCACTGCGCCCGCAGGCCGAGCACTTGGCGCAGCGTTTGGTTGAGCTGGGCTTCACGGCTCGCGTAGTCGCCGGCGAGTCGCAACCTGGCTCTGGTGCTGCCCCCGGTGTCTACTTGCGCACCTTTGTCGTCGAGGTCACGCCCTCGTCGTCAGCCGCTGCTCTCGCACGCGCCTTGCGCGAGTGCGACCAGCCCGTTTTCGTGCGGGTGCAAGAGCAACGACAGCTCCTCGATCCTCTCACCCTGCTGCCTGGCGATGCCGAACGCCTGCTTGGTTCCTTTGCTGCTGTGAGGAGCACCCGCTGAGGCGGGAAGAGTCGCGCAGGCGGCTCGTCCAATCGATCGCGTGAACACGCCCTCCTCTTTCGCGGCTGCTTACCAAGCTCGTCATCTGCGACTCGGGGTCGTAGGTTTGGGTGGTGTCGGCTTGCCACTGGCCGATGCGTACACCCGTGCCGGCTATGCAGTCTTGGGCTACGACTTGGACATCCAGCGTGTGCAAGCCTTGGCCGCAGGGCGCGATGTGTTGCGCTACCACGACTTGGCTGCGCGTTTGCTGCAGTCTGGACGCTTCGAACCCACACACGATCCCGAGCGACTGCGCGCGTGCGATGTGGTCGCCGTGTGTGTGCCCACGCCGTTAGACATGTCAGGTGTTTTGGACACGCGTCCACTGCTCGCCTCTGCCGCGATGTTGGCCCGCGTGCTCGCTCCGCAGGCGCTGATTGTGCTCGAATCCACGGTGCCTCCCGGCACGACACGCAAGCTGTATGCAGAGACGCTGGCGGCGCATGGACGCCCTGACTTGTTGCTGGCTCACTCGCCTGAGCGCGAGGACCCCGGCGCGGGGCGCAGCTTGACCTCTGTGCCCAAGCTCTTGGCCGGCCTGACTGACGAGGCGAGCGAGCAAGTCCACACGCTCTACAGCACGATCTTCACCACACCTGTACGTGTCGCCTCGTGCGAAATCGCCGAAGCCGCCAAGTTGTATGAGAACGCCTATCGCAGTGTGAACATCGCACTCGCCAACGAGTTCTCCAACATCTGCGCCCGCCTTGAGCTGGATGTGCGCGCGGTGCTGGATGCCGCCGCCACCAAGCCGTTTGGTTTCCAACGTTTCGAACCTGGTCCTGGTGTAGGCGGGCATTGCATTCCCAAAGATGCGCGTCTCTTGGCCAATGTGGCGCGCGAGGTGGGCGCGCCTGCCACCATGCTGGAGCAGGCGGCTCGCATCCATGCCGAGCGTCCGCGCTTTGTGGTGGAGGAGTGCTTCCGCTTGCTGCGCGCGCGTGGCGGTGCCGTGCATCCGCGAGTGCTGATCGTAGGCGTGGCCTACAAGCGCGATGTGGATGTCACGACGAACGCACCAGCATTGAGCATTGCGCCTGAGCTCAGCTTGGGCGGCGCGGTCGTGCACTGGCATGATCCGGTCTTGGGGCCGGATGCGATCCTCTGCGATCACGCCGGGCGCGCCTTGCCGCGGGTAGAGGTGTTGGACCGCACCACTGTGGCTGCCTACGACCTCGTGCTGGTCTTGGCCGATCATTCGTCGGTTGATTGGGCTGTGGTGGCAACGCATGCACGCGCCACGCTCGATACGCGCGGTGCGTTGCGCAACCGGATCTGATTCGCTCGGTGTACGCGAGTCGCGTAGAGCGTCCCCAAACGCTAGAGTGCTAACCGCATGAGCGACGCTCCCAAGCGACTGACGGACTACGCCAACTGCGCCGGTTGAGCAGCGAAGATGCCCATCGGGCAGCTCGCGCACGTGTTGCGCGACATCGCTACAACCGACTCACGAGTGCTGGTAGGTCCTGAGACCTTTGACGACGCGGGCATTGTGTCCCTCGCCGGCGTCGGAGATGTGTCTACAGACAGTCGCACGTGCTTGGTCCAGACGGTGGACTACTTCCCGCCTGTGGTGGATGACCCGTATTGGTACGGTGCGATCGCCGCGGCCAACTCGCTCTCGGATGTCTACGCCATGGGCGGCAAGCCCTTCAGCGCGTTGAACCTAGCCGGCATCCCCAAGGACTTTGATCCTGAGTGGACGCGCGAGATCTTCCGTGGTGGTTTTGAAACCGTGCGCAAGAGCGGTGCAGTGGTCGTGGGCGGCCACACCGTGCAATCGGCGGAAGCTCTGTTTGGCTTTGCGATCACGGGCATCGTGTCGCGCGATGCCGTGGCCGCCAACAGCGGCGCACAAGTGGGGGACTTGCTCTACCTCACCAAGTCGTTGGGCATGGGCGCCATGACGACGGCCGCCAAGAAGAAGCGCATCGAGTGGTCCCAGCTCGAACCTGCCGCCCGCCAGATGGCCAAGCTCAACGACCTTGCTGCCGAGGCGATGCTGTTGGCTCGGCCACACGCAGCGACGGATGTCACCGGCTTCGGTCTCGCCGGTCATGCACGCAACATTGCCAAAGCCAGTGGCGTGACCTTGCGCATCCAGCTCGCAGCTGTGCCTTTGTTCGCCGGTGTGCACGAGCTGGCTCGCGACGGCTTCTGCTCGGGCGGTAGCAACCGCTCGAAGGCCGCCTTGGCCGAGGTGGTGGGCTTGGCTGACGGTCTGGATGCCGCGCGGGTGGCGCTCGCCTTTGATGCCGAGACTTCCGGTGGCCTGCTCATCGCTGTGCCCGAGGCACGCGCGTCTGTGTTGGAACGCGAGCTGCATGCGCGTGGCGAGCTCGTGTGTTGTGTGGGCTCGGTGGTCGGCTCCACCGGTCGCTATGTCGAGTTTATTTGACGGCAGCTCGCAGGCCGGCGGCCCACCGTGGATCTTGGGCTGGCGTGGCGCTCCGCTCGATGAGCCGGAAAACACGCTGGTGTCCTTTCGACGCGCTTTGGCCTTGGGTCTCGATGGGCTGGCGTGGGAAGTGCAAGCCACGCGCGGCGACGAGTTGGTGGTCCTTGCCGATGCAACCCTCGAGCGCACCACCAACGGAGCAGGTCGGGTAGCCGAGCAAAGCCTGGTGGATCTATCCGACTTGGATGCAGGTGGATGGCAAGCCGCCGAGCGTGCGGGGGAACGCGTGCCCTTGCCGCATGAGGTCTTGGCTTTGCGCGAACCTGGGGCTGAAGCGCCGCTGCATGTCGTGTTTGTCGACGATGTGCGGACTGCAAACCTGCTGCCTGAGGTGTTGGCTCGCTACGCCTACCAGCTCTCTGTCCGCGTAGCCGCGCGCTCGATCGAGGTCTGTCGTACGGCGCGGGATGCTGGTGCTCAGGTGCTGTGGGTACTCGACGCTCCCAGCGAGCGCTTGGCGGCCATCGCGCAGGAAGAAGGCTTCGCTGCGGTGGGAGCGCGACCCGCGGATTGGCGTGCCGCACCGCCGGTCGAGTGGCGTGCGGAACGCTGGTGGTTGGGTTGCGACACGCCGGAGGACTT
>CAIKQM010000500.1 GCA_903829565.1 uncultured Planctomycetota bacterium | reverse complement strand
CGTGTACTGCGCTTCCGGCGGGCGTTCGGCTGCGGCCTGCGAGTTCCTCGCGTCCAAAGGATTTGACAGCCTGACGAACTTGGATGCAGGCTACTCGGGCTGGAACGGGCCGCGCGCCAAACCGTGAAGCGTCTGCTCTTCGTGCTGTTGGCGGGTTGCGTGCCGAACCCGGCGCCGGCGGTCAATGCGCAAAGTGCTCTGGAGCTACGACGCGCAGGCCGCGTGAATGAAGCAGCAGGAGCGTACGAAGAACTGCTGCGCGCCGAACCGCGCAACGCGACCGCGTGGTGGGCCTACGCAGAGTTGCTGCGCCACGATTTGCGGCGCATGCCTGAGGCGGAGAACGCCTACGCGCGTGCAGTGGAGTCCGACTCGGGGCTTGCGGGCGCACATCACGACTACGCGACCCTGTTGGCTCAAACGGGACGGCTTGAGGAAGCGCTGGCTGAAGTGGATGCGGCATGGAGTGCTGCACCCGAGGGCTCGGCGCTGCGCGCACAAGCCGAGCGCTTGCGCACCGAGTTGCGTGTGCGCAAGCTCGATGCGACGCGCGGGGTCACTTCGCCGCGCGAATGAGCTTGGTGTCGAGAATGTGCTCGCCCACGAGACGGCCTTCGTAAACTAGGCCGTCTAAACTGAGGTGCACTTCGTCCGTGAAGTACGACGGACTGATGATGTACTTCTCCAAGTCGAGCAGCGGCAGACGGTACTCGCTCGCCAGCGCGCGCACCACGTCGTTGTAAGCCTTCATGCCGAACGCGAAACCGGCATCGTCCAAGTGATGCTGGCCATCATTGGTGAAGAAGTTGCCCGGCGGCAAGAACGTGCGCTGCGACTTGAGAGTCCACGGCATCGTCACCAACAGCACCGGCCAGCCCTTGGCTTGGCACGTCTGCGCGATGTTGCGCAAGTTGCGACGATACTCGGGCAGCGAGCGCAAGATCTCGGCCTCGGACATGTGCACTTGCACCATGGAGGACACATCGACCTCGGGTGGTTGGGCCGTGCCGCGCAAGGCAGCAACCAATGCACTGCCGCGCCACACATCGCGCGCGAGTCCTGTCACTCCGGCTTCTGGAGCTTCAAAGCGCGCATAGCGATCCGACGGGCGCGCATAGAAGACAGCGCGTCCATCAGCGCGGGCTGTGCCGCGTGACCAAAACGGATAGAGGCCACCGGCGTAGTGCGAGTAGTCGGTGCGATAGACAGGCAGCGACACATCGGGCGTGGTGAAGCCGCGATAGAAGTCGTTGATGCCTTCCAACACGACCACGAGATCAGGACGCACCTCATCGCCGTAGGTCCACAGCTTGTGCAAGGTGTGGAGCGAGCAATGCCAATCGAAGCCCATCACCACCGCGGTGGTGTTGATCTCATGGCCCAGCAAGAAGCGGCGGACATAAGTCGGATAGAGCGAAGCTGTCGTCGAACCGCCTAGGAACCAAATGCGGCGCGCGTCTGATTCGAGCGCCTTGACCGAAGGCTCGATGCGCCAACCGGCGAGACTGCTTCCATCGGCAATGCCTTCGGCCGCGGGGTACACGGTTTGGAACGATGGATGCAGTTGGTACGGAACATCCTTAGCCGATGCGGGACGCTCACCTGATGCGGGGGCCTCTGCTGTGTGGATGCAGGCACGCGCAACCAACTCGGCCAAGCTCACGACCAGCAGCGTGTTAGCGAGAATCAGGTACAGCGCAGACCACCACGGTCGGCGCGACTTGGGTGACGGAGAGTGGGACGCCGAGACTTGCATCGTTCAGGCCGGCAGTTTGCGCTTCGCGGTGGACGGACGCCACGACTGAAACCACGCAACCAGCGGACGCTCAAGGTACTGGTGCAACAGCAGCGAGCTGGCAAAGGCACCAAGCAAAGTGGCTGCCAGCCAGACGAGGGCCAGAGGTGTTGAACGCAGCTCATCCGGGAGACGCGTCCACAACCAACACATGCCGCCGACGACGAACCCGTGCCACAAGTACAGCGAGTACGAGGCATCACCCAACTGCTTGATGAGGCGCGGCACGACGACACCGGCAGCTTGCTCGCGACGCACCAGCGCGATGATCAACAAGGCCGTCACCACACCCAAGGGCAGACGTGACAAGGTCGACCAGGACGTGGGCTCCAGACGGGCGTGCAAGGCCACACACAGCAGGAGCAAGCCCACCAAGCCGACGATGAACCAACCTGAGGGGCCTTGCGCAGGAGCCTGCTGTGGCCGGCGTTTGAGCCACCATGCAGCAGCACAACCAAAGAGGAAGTGCAGGTGCAGTGCGTTGCCTGCGAACTCGAAGAGGTACGGTCCTTGGGACACGCTCAGCGCTGCGATGATGAGGGCCACCCAACACACCACCAAAGGCCACACGGCGCGCTTGCCGAGCACGATGACCACTGCGAACAGTGCATAGAACAGCGCTTCATGACGCAGCGTCCATGCCACGCTGATCACCGGCCAATCCGGATGCGGCAAGCACAGGTAGGAGGTCACGATCGTGCTGGCGCTCAAGCGCTCCGTCGGCACTACGCCAGGCGCCAGATACATCGAGAGCAGCTTGCCTGTGGTCAACACAGCCAGCAACGGCCACACGCGCGCCACGCGTCTCCACAGATAGTCCTTCGCGCGCGCCGCATGCCCGAGATCGTCGGCATGCACATGCACGATGATCCAGCCCGACAACACGAAGAAGAGATCGACGCCCAAGTAGCCATAGTCGAACCACTGCGGCGGAACGACCGGCAGCGCACGCAGCTTGGCGTGAAAGTACAGATGCGACAACACCACCGCGCCAGCAGCGATGGCACGCAGAGCTTGGAGGCTATCGAGGCGCTGAGTGGCGCTCACGGCGCCCAGACAGTACGCCACCCGTTGGTCAGGTTGAAGGTGGAAGGCGAGCAGAAGTTGGCCGCGTTGCGATACCAAGCCTGGTACGTGCGCAGGCCTCCGCTGGTGACTTGGCCTTGTTGTGCAATGCGCAGATCACCGCTGACTGGGTACTGGGCCGTGCCGTTGCTCGCCGAACGCGTCTTCAAACGCACGATGGTGCCACCGGCGCAGCGCAAGCCATCGCCGAAGGCGGCACCTTGGCCGCCGGCTTGCAGGGCAGTTCCTTGGAAGAACAGCACGGAGCTGTTGGGCACGCCAGTGACCGACAACAGCAAGGTGTCAGCACTGATGTGGGCGTTACCGGTGGCTTGGATGCGGCCCGCAGTGCCCAAGGAGTTGAGGCAACCGCCCGTGGTTGCAGCGCTCTGGTTGCCGCAGGGGCAAGGAGCAGCGCTGCCATCACCAAAGCAGAACGCCTCACCGGCGAGACCCGGATGATCGGCGGCATCGGCTGGATCAGTGCCCAAGTTGGCCTCGTCCGCGTCGTACCAACCGTCTTCATCACGATCGACGCCCAGACGGACTTGTGTGCCTTGCGGAACAACCGTGAAGGTGGTTTCGGAGCCTACGGCGCTGCCGGCGTGCAGTTGCGCCGTCGAGACGGTTTCAAAGGCCGCATCCGCGGCCCACAAGCCGGAGCCCAAGTACACCACGCCCCGCATGACTCCGCCGCGACGGCCCTTGGCGATCAAGCCCACGCGTTGTTGGTCAGCCTGAGACAACCACAGCGCCAGCTGCGTTGCTGTCGCGCCCGCGGGCGCAGCTGTCAAGGTCATTTGACGGCCGACCGCCGCATGCGTGTCACGACTGGCGGTGCCTGGCGGGAAGACCAGACCTGTGGTCGAACCAGAGGGCAGGTCCGATCCTGAAAAGCTCAGCATGAAGGCCACCATGTTGGCGACCTGCTGGTTGCTCGTCATGTTGAAGACGGGCTCAGAGACAAAGCGCGCGATGGAGTCCACACTACCGTCGTGCAGGTAGCCGAAGCCTGCACGCGCCAGGGTCTGAGTCGCTTCGAAGCCGACCTTGTCGTACAGGTTGCGCAGCTGCGAGACCTTCATGCTCACATTGGTCGAGCCATCGACCGACACGAGCGCGTGGTGACGCTCACCATTCGGCCCGGCTGGGAACGGCTGGTAGGTCGAACCTTGCAGCAAGAAGTCCGTGCCCAAACCGGTGGGCAAGGTATGGCATGTCACGCAACGAATGCCGCCACCATCCAGAAGCAAGTTGCGGTAGTCAGCGAGTCCTTGTTGCGCGTTGCCTGCAGGCAACGGTTGCCCTGCGGGCCCGAAGCGCCCAGTGGTGTAGTGCCCGTTGAGAGCCAAGCTGGTCGGCAGCGTGTTGTCTTCGCTACGAAACGGGTTCGGGGGTAGATGGATGGTGGCGAGGAAGTCCTCGTATTGCTGCATCTCGGCAGCCGTGAGTTGCGCATCATCGCCTTGCAGCTCTTGGAAAGCCGCGTTGAAGTGCTCAAGCCCGTCACGATCACCACGCCAGTGCAGCGGTTCCTTGCCAATGATGTCTTGGAAGGTCTGTGTGGTCATCGGACCTTTCATGGGGTGAAAGTCCTGGAATCCACCCGTCAGGCCGGGAATGCCCGCGGCCAAGTTCTGTCCCGCGACGGGATCCATTGTGCCGCGCGGATCGCCAAGATCCCAGGCAAGGCGATCCATGCGGGCGTCCACATGGCACGAAGCACAGGCGACCTGACCCAAACCAGAAGTGCGGTGTGTGTCGTACAGGTGCTTGCGCCCTAGCTTGATCGCAAGCGGCGACGGGTCGAAGTAGCTCAACGAGTGTGTGACAAGTTCACTTGACAAGCTGAGCGCGGACACACGACCGGCAAAGCGCGAGAGCACATAGGCGCGGCCGCGGGCCTCGTCGAGCACAAGGCCCGTCGGGCCTTCCGGGACCTCGATGGTGGGTGCCT
>CAIKQM010000499.1 GCA_903829565.1 uncultured Planctomycetota bacterium | reverse complement strand
CTGCGTGAAGACGGCTTGACAGTCAAAGTCGACGACCGCGACAACATGCGCCCGGGCGACAAGTACTACGAGTGGGAGCGCAAGGGTGTCCCCGTGCGCATCGAGCTGGGCCCGCGCGATCTGCAATCCGGCACGGTGATGCTCAAGCGCCGCATCGCACCTGTCGACGCGAACGGCAAGGCTGTCAAGGAAACTTTACCGATGCAGGACTTGGGCCTCGCAGTCGGCAAGATCCTCGACGAGTTCCAGCGGTTCCTGTACGACCGTGCGCTCAAGTTCCGCGAAGCCAACACCCTGTCCGTCGACACTTGGGATGACTTCGTCGCCGTCTTCAAGGGCGAAGGCTCCAAGTTCGTGTACGCGCACTGGGACGGCACGGCAGCCACCGAAAAGGCCATCAAAGAGGCCACCAAAGCCACGATCCGCTGCTTGCCCTACGAAGGTCAAGGGCCCTCGGCCGAACCGGGCGTCTGCATCAAAACCGGTGCGCCCAGCGCGCGCCGTGTGCTGTTCGCCAAGAACTACTGAGATGCGTTGGGCTTTCGTGATCTTGGCTGCTTGCACCGCTTGCAGCTCGACGCGCTGGCCCAGCGGTCGCAAGTATGAACTGGCTGAAACGCCCGAGCTCATCTCGCGGCGCGGACGCATCGTTCACGACAAGGCGACCCAGCAGCTCTCGATGCCGTGGATCGGCGCGCGTGTGCCGGCCGGCTGGTTGCGCATCGAAAGTGCGCGCTTTGTCATCTGGCACGATGACAACGGCGACAAGCAGCTGCAGGAACGCGAGCTGCTGTTATCACGCGCATGCACCGAGCGCGTGGAGAAGGTCATGTTCCATGACCTGCAGGTCGCCTTCGCACCGGACCTGCAAGCGCGCTTGACACTGCAGCTTGGCCGCGACGAACTCGGCGCGAATGAGCAGGTCTTCGACTTCGCGTTCGAGCGCGACTAGCGCACCAAGCGCGCGCGACCCGGCTCGGGTTCGAGATCCAGCTCCGGCAAGCGCCGCTCGAAACGCACCGAAGCCGTGCCCTCCACTTGCAAGCCAAGCAGAATGGCTGCATCCACACGCGCCTCGGCTGCGCCTTCCACAACCAAACGCGCGCGCGGCCCGTAACAACGCCCCGCGACATCCAAGCGCGCGGATTCCAGCAGGTGCCACTCGGTGCGGGCACCGCGCTGCAACATCCAACAGCGCCCCCACTCGGCCAGAGTGGTGACTGGATCGCCAACCAAACGGCTGGAACCACGCAACTCGAGGCCCAAGCCGTCACCCAGGTGAATCGTGGCCTCATCCAACACCAGCACCGCTGTGCCGGACAACGCAATGGCCCCGGCGAACTGATGTACGCCGGGCAGCAGCACCACCCGACCACCACTGGCCGTCAAGCCAGCGTGCACACCCGGCGCTACCAGAGTCTCGCCCACATCATCATGAACGATGATCTGCGGCGGATTTGCTCCCCACGGCGGCAGAGCAAGGCCAGCTTGCGGGTCCAGCGGCACCGTTGCGCCGGTTTCGACGCGGCCTTCGATGCCTGCCTCGCTCTTCGTGTTCAAGTCGCCGGCAATGCGCACAATCGGCGCGATCAACGTGCTGGTACCGGACACCGCCACCGCCGTGGCGCTGGTCGAGGCGATCGACACGCCGCCGGCAGAACGCACCTCAGCCGTACCCGCGAGTTCCAAAACCTCGGGGTTTTGGTCCACCAGCAGCACCGAAGTCGTGTGACGCGCCGGCCGATGCACGGCCACACTCGAACGCTCGATGCTGAACGGGCCGCTGGTGAAGAGACCGGCTAGGACCAAACCTACCGGCCCGTTGGGGTGATCGGCCGCGAACCGCACGCGCGCCCGCACAGCTGGCCCGCCCTCCTCGTTCGGGAGGAACTGGCGGGTGGCCTCGTCCCAATCGCCGAACTGCAGGTCGCCGCCTCCTTGCGGGCCTTCGACCACCACCAAAGCGACGGGCCCATTGGGGCCCTTATTGGCAAAAGCGGCCGTCAGAGCATCCGTGCGGGCTAGCTCGGGACCATCTTGGTACCGAGCGGCAGCGGCCAAGGCGATCGCATCCGCAGCTGTTTTGGCCTGAGCGTAGGCACGCAGCGCAAACCCGATCTCAACACTCAACCACGACAACATCAGCACCGCGGGCAAAGCCACGATCAACTTGACCGAGGCCACGCCCCGCCGCGAAGAGCTTCGCGGGTATACTGTCTCAGGGTTGCGACTTGCCATCACTCGTATCCCAGACTTGGGACCTAAGAATACCCTCGGCTGAGACGGAAGTGGCAGATCACCCAACTCGTATGCGTTGTCCCACGCCCACAGTTGCCCCCGCCAGCAGGCCAGCATGACCCTCATGCTAGCTCTGGCGGACGTATCACTGGACACCCTCACAGCGCCGCCGGCGTGGGTGTGGCTGCTGCTATTGGTCGCCACTGGGACCGCCACCGTGACGGACTTGCGCACCATGCGCATCCCCAACTGGCTGACCCTGCCGCTGTTCGCCTTGGGCGTGTCGTACTGGGGCACCACGGCTGGCCTCTCGGGCCTGACCAACTCGCTGCTGGGCGCCTTGGTGGCCGGAGGCATCTTCATCGGGGCCTACATCCTGGCCGGAGGCGGCGCAGGCGACGCCAAGCTGATGCTGGCCTTGGGTAGCTGGGTCGGTCTCGAACCCTCGGTTGTGGTGGTGCTAGGCGTGACCTTCGCAGGCTTCTTGTGGAGCGTCCTGCTGATCATCCGGCGGCAAGGAGTGGGCTCTGTCCCCCTGATGCTGCTGCACGGTCTAGTCATGACCAGGCTGGAGTTCCGCAAGGTGCTGCGCTCGGGCGTTACGACGGTCGAGGCGCCAGCCATGGACCAACCGCTGCAACGCCCGGAACAATGGATGCCCTACGCACCCGCCATCTTCGTCGGGACGGCGGCCGGTTGGTGGTACTGGTCCATCTATGGAAGTGTCGTATGAAGTTGCCCTTCGCTAGCTATTGCCGCGCGAGCTTGCGCAAACGAGGTGCCGAGACCATCGAGGTCGCGATTGCGCTGCCGCTGGTGTTGCTCGTGATCTTTGCGGGCTGCGAGTACGGGTGGGCGCTGCTACGCACGCTGCAAACGGACCATGCGGCGCGTGAAGGCGCTCGCATCGCTGCTCTGCATGGCATTTCAGCCATCGAAGTCCAACAGCGTGTGCAAAGCACACTTGACGACGCCGGCATTGCAGGCGCGACGGTTGTGCTCGAGCCTTCCGACCCTTCGTCCGTTCCCGTGGGCACACCGATCGCGGTACGCGTCAAGGTGCCCTACCGCCAAAACAAGCTCTTGGGGCTAGCGAGCTTCATGCCCTTGCCCGAAGAGCTGACCGGTCATGCATCCATGGTCAAGGAACCTGATCCCTAACTTGACCCGCATACGACTCCCTCTCTGAGACACGACCCATGAGCAACACTCGTTTGATTCTTGTAGGCATCGCGATGGCCGCGGTTGCGGCCCTACTCGTGGGGCTATTGCAATCCCTCGCGTCTCCCGACCAGACGGCACGCACCAACGCGAATCGCCAGCAAATCGTGGCCTCGCGCGATTTGCCTGCGGGGCGCAAGCTCGTCATGCAGGACCTCGCTTGGGGCACTGTGGCCGAAGGCCGTGAACCGGGCTTGACGGCGTCTGCAGATGCGATTGGGCGTGCGCTCGTAGCACCGCTAGCCAAGGGCGAGAGCTTGCGTGAAGACAATTTGACAACGCGCCTGTCGGGGCCGGCGATTGCCAACATGCTGCCCAGCGGCCATCGCGCCATCACCGTGAACTTGCGCGACACGGGTCCCGAGGTAGTGCTCTATCCGGGAGCCACGGTCGATGTGCTCGCCACCTTCGAGGTAGCTAGCCGCGGTGCGACCGGCCGCGAGGCGTTGACGCGTACCGTGCTCGAGGCCGCCAAGGTCCTGGCGGTCAACGACGATGCCGTGGGCGGAGCCGTCAATGATGTCGCAGACCGTCGTGTGAACTCGCGTCGGTTGGCCGTGACCTTGGCGGTAACACCGCAACAAGCGGCTGATCTGGAACTTGCCAGCTCGCGCGCCACCTTGGGCATCGCCCTGCGCTCCGAGCAAGACAAGAATGTGCCCGACAAGAACACTGGCACAACCGCCGTTGCAACGACGACCAGCGTGTTTGGCGCCGAGTGGGCACGCATCGAAGGCGATGCCGCCAAGGCCAGCAAGCCTGCTGACGAGACGTTAGCACCGGCGCCCGCACCCGCACCTGTTGTGGCCCCGGTTGCACCCGCTTGGGAGATGACGATCCAAGCAGGCGAGCGCAGCGAGCGGCGCAGCTTCCCGAGCAAATCCTCCAACTGAATCGAGCGCTGCATTCACCATGTTGACCTTGCCCTTGCTCGCAGTGTTGTCGCTGACGGCCGCCCCTGCGACCGTTGCACAGTCTCCCAATGTCGTCGCTGCCGCTCCTGCAGCGGTGGACGAAGTACAAGTAGGCTCGTCGAGCCTCATGCGCCTCGCTGAACGCGTCGAGCTCGTCGTAGTCGCGGATCCCGACCTCGTCGATGCGAAGGCGGTGTCTCCTACCGAAGTGCTCGTTGTAGGCAAGCGACCCGGAACCACCGATGTGGTGTTCCGCCTCGAATCAGGCGCAAGTGTCGTGCGGCGCGTCAAGGTCGGGCTCGACGCCGCGGGCTTGGAAACGCGCTTGCGCGAACTGTTCAGCGCCCAGCTCGAAGTCCAAGAGGTCGATGGCATCGTTGCCGTGCGCGGGCGCTTGCCGGATGTGCGCACAGCCGAGTTGCTGCGCGACTACATGAACAAGAGCGGTCTCAAATGGATCGACTTGGCACGCATTCCCGGTGTGCAACAAGTGCAACTGCGCGTGCGCATCGCCGAAGCCAGCCGCATCGCGTTACGCGAGTTGGGCTTCAGCGGTGTGGTGGGCGGATCCTCAGCCTTCGGTGGTGTGCAAGCACCTGGTGGTTCGCCGTTCCAACCGGTATCGATCTCTCCGCAAGCGGGTTCTCCAGCTAGCGCAGGTGACTTCCGCTTCGATGCCAACGGCAGCCCCGTCTCTGGCGCCACGACACTCTTCGCCGGAGTTCCTAGCGCCAACTTAGAGGTGTACTTGCAGGCGCTAGCGGAGAACCGCTATGTGCGCTTGCTTGCCGAGCCCAATCTCGTCGCCATCAGCGGCGAGCAAGCGACCTTCCTCGTGGGTGGCGAGTTCCCGGTGCCTATCGTGCAAGGCTCGGTGGTCGGCGGTTCGAGCACCGTCACCGTCGAATACAAGGAGTTCGGCGTGCGCCTGAACTTCAAGCCGCAGGTGTTGGGCCAAGGCCGCATTCGTTTGGAGGTAGCGCCCGAAGTCAGCGAATTGAGCGAGATCGGCGCACTCAAGCAGAACGGCTTCACGATCCCCGCCATTGTCACGCGGCGCTCGAACACCACCGTCGAGCTCGCCAGCGGCCAGTCGTTTGCTCTCGCAGGCTTGCTGCGCAGCAAAGACCAAGCTCGCGTGTCGCGCGTGCCGGGCCTCGGTGACTTGCCGGTGCTCGGCGCGCTGTTCCGCAGCGTGCGCTACGAACAAGACCAAACGGAACTGGTGGTGATGATCACGGCCGAGCTGGTGGAGCCCATCGACGATGGTGAACTCCTGCCGTTGCCCGGTGACTTGCAAACAGCTCCCACCGATTGGGAGTTGTACATGGAAGGTCAGCTGCACGGCCAAGCGCGCTTGAACGGCGCGGGCGCACGCTTGAAGCTGCTGGGGCTCGATCGCTTGCGTGGCCCCGGTGCTTGGCGCCGCGCCGATGAAGCACGCGTGCCTGCTGCCGACTTGCCGCCCGCCACCACGACGGGAGGCGCACGCCCGTGAGCGACAAGTCGAGTGTCGCCACGTTGGCGAACTTGCGTCGCGAACTGCACCAACGACTGGTGCAGGCTCTCGACTATGGAGTCGCCGAGAAGCTAGAGCGCGAGGCCTTGATGGCCATGTGCGAAGCACGCGCACGCAAGTTGGCTGATGAACTGGGCCGCGATGTGAGCGCGACCGATCGCGAACAACTTGTCAGCGGCGTGCTCGATGACATGTTCCGCTTGGGGCCTTTGGAGCCGTTGTTGGCCGACGAAGAGGTCAGCGACATCTTGGTTTCTGGGCCCAACAAGGTGTATGTCGAACGGCGTGGTGTGCTGGAGGCCGCCAGCGTCGAGTTCCGCGATGCCACGCACTTGCTGCATGTGGTGCAACGCTTGGTGCGCAATGCGGGGCGCCGCATCGACGAGAAGAGCCCGATGGTTGATGCGCGTCTGCCGGATGGTTCGCGTGTCAACGCTATCATCCCGCCGCTAGCCGTCGATGGACCGCAACTATCGATCCGCCGCTTTCCCAAGCGCGCGCTCACGTTGGAGCGCATGGTGGAGCTGGGTTCTCTGTCCGAAGCCAGTGCGGATGTGCTGCGCGCTGCCGTGCGTGGCCGCTTGAACATCGTGTTCGCCGGTGGCGCAGGTGTGGGCAAGACCACGCTGCTGAATGCTGTGTCCTCATCATTGAGCCCCCGCGAGCGCGTCGTCACCATCGAAGATGCCGCTGAATTGCGTTTGGAAGGCGATCACATCGTGCGTCTCGAGACGCGCGCGGCCAACATCGAAGGCGTGGGCGAAACCACGCCGCGCGACTTGCTGCGCAACGCCTTGCGCATGCGCCCGGACCGCATCTTGGTCGGCGAATGCCGCGGGGCCGAAGCCTTCGACATGATGCAAGCGATGAACACAGGTCACGAAGGATCGATGACCACCTTGCACGCAAACTCGGCTCGTGATGCCTTGGTGCGACTCGAATCGATGCTCGCCATGGGTGGCTTTGACACACCCGTAAGCGTGCTGCGCGACTACATCGCCTCGGCTATTCACTTGGTGGTGCACTTGGTGCGCTTGCCTGATGGTCGCCGCGTGGTAGGCGAAATTGTCGAGGTCTTGGACGTCGACGAACACGGCGTGCGTGTCGAGCCGCTGCATCGACACCGCTTGCTGGCTGTGCGCGATGGCCGCACCGAAGGTCGCTTTGAAGCCACGGGCGCAGAGCCGACTTTCCTCGAGCACTTGCGTGTGCACGGCATCGAACTGGATCCGCGCTTGTTCAGCGCGGGACCGCTGCTCGCGCGGAGGAGCGGATGAACTTGGCCAGTGTTGACTGGTTGGCACCGGTCGCAGCCGGCATTGCTGCGGCCTTGGGCTTCTGGCTGTGGGTCCGCAGATCGCAGACAGAGGTGCAGAGTGCCACACCGAGCTGGAACCCTCTGCCGATGGTGGTGGGATTGGCCCTCGGTGCGTTCGTGTGGTTCGGCTTGGGCCGGCCCTTACTGGCCGTGGCTTTGTTCGCCGTGTGGCAAGGACTCGCCTTGTTGTGGCGCATGCGTGCGCGTGAACGGCGTGCGCGCGAAGACGAGCGTGATGCAGTAGAAGCCATCGCCACCGCAGGACGGGCACTGCGCGCGGGCATTCCGTTGCCTGGCGTGCTCAGCATTGTCGCCGTCGAGGCCCGCGGTCGCGCACGCGCCGCGTTTGCAGAGATCGTACAGCGCGAAGCGCTGGGCGAAGACTTGGGGACCTCGGTTCGCTCGGTGCTGTTGCGCTCGGAACTCGCAGCCTTGCGGGCCTTCGGCTTGGCCATCGTGGCCCAGTTAGCTGCAGGCGGCAACCTGGCAGACACGACCGACCGCTTGTCGCAATCGCTGATCGAGCGCGCACGTGTCCGCCGTCGCGCGCGTGCCATCGTGGCCTACAGCCGTTTGGCCACGCAGGTCTTGGTCGCACTGCCGCTCATGGCGGTCGTTCTGATGTCAAGTACAGTTGACGGCTACTCCGAGCTGTTGTTCGAACGCACGGAGGGCAACCTGATCCTGGGCATGGCGGCCGTGATGCTGGTGACGGGGCTGGTGCTCGTGCAGCGCTTCAGCCGCATCGAAGATGTGCGTGAACGGAGCACCGCATGAAGCCGGCCGGAGCCAGCGAAGCCTTGGCATGGCGCACGGAAAGCAAGGGTCTTGTGCCCTTGCCGCGCGGCTATGTGTCCTTGCTCGAGGCTGCAGGCGACACCACACGCGCGGCACAACTGGCCTTTGCCGCACTGCATGCCCTTGCGATTGCCGCCGGCGGCCTCGCAGGTGTGTGGTTCGGGTTGACAGGTTCACTTGACGTCGCACCCCTGGCCTTTGGCGCATTGGGTGCTGGACTCGGTTGGTGGTTGCCGATGTCGTACCTGGAAGGACGACGCGAGCAACGCCGCCGTGAGATCGCTGCGGATATGCCCGCCATGTTGGACCTGCTGCAGTTGTCATTGCAGGGCAGCATGGGTCTGGCTGCGGCATGGAGTTCGGCTGCAACCCACCTGGACTCGAACGACACTGCGCTCGCACAAGAGATGCGCCGCGTTGATTTGGAAGTGTCACTGGGTGGCAATTGGTCGAATGCCCTCGCCGCCGCTTCGGCGCGCACAGGCGTGCAAGAGTTCCGCGCACTGGGCCAGCTGCTCGAGCAAACCGAGCGCTTTGGCACCGAGATGGCTCGCATGGTTGCCGTGCAATGCGATTCCCTGCGCCATGCAGAGCTGCAGGAGCTCGAAGAGAAGGCGCATGAGGCCTCGGTGAAGATGCTCTTCCCGCTGACAGCCTTGCTGTTGCCGGCCACCTTGCTGCTCATCATCGGTCCGCTCTTGATGATGCTGTTCGACGCCCTACAACAAACAAGTGCCGATTGATCGCCACCGAAGATGGATCGCCACTCAGGACACCAAGCATGAACATCTCTACAAGCATGTACAGCGCGCTGCTGCGCTCGGGCTGGGTACTGGGCGCGAGCCTGTGCCTGCTGGCCTGCGCCAACAAGCGTGGGGCCGGTACGGTCGATGGCACGGACTTCGCCGCACAAGTTGCTGATCGCAAGCACGCGCAAGCCCCCTTCGACGAACAGGCGCGTCAAGCCATTTTGCGCGAGCGGGCGTTGTACGACTCGCACTTCGTCGCGGGTACGGCCAAGCTCACTCCGCGCGCTGAACGCGAGCTCGCCGTACTTGCTGAAGCCATGTTGGAAACCGGTGGACGCTTGTCGGTAGAGCGCGGCAGTGTCCGGGCTACTTTACATACGGCACGCTTGGAGAGCGTGCGCAGTGCGTTGGCGCGGTCCGGCATCGCACCTGACCGCGTGCTGTTGGACGAAGCGGGTCCGGGCGGTACGGGCGTCACCAGCGGCGAAGCCCTGCGCGTCCTCGATGCTGCGCGGCGCGAGCCGATGCGCTTGCCGACCTCGGGCATCTTGTCCACCGCTACGACAGGAGGAACACAATGAACAACTTCTATGGATGGCGCGCCGGCATCGCCGCGGTGGTCATGGTTCTGGCTAGTGCTTGCCAAGCCACCACGGAACCACAGCCCGACTGGTTTGATGGCGGCCCGATGCGTCCTGCGTCGGCCGAGACGCTGCAACTCACGGCGCGAGTGCTGGCCTCCAAGGGCGACACCGCTCGTGCGGGTGCCGTGCTCGATCGTTTGTTGCGCGAACATCCCGATCACCTCGGCACCTACACCGAGGGCGCGGAGGTGCTCTTGTATGAAGGTCGCGTCAGCGAGGCCGTGCGTTGGCTCGACCGCGGCTTGGAGCGCTTTCCCAAGCATGCCGTGCTCTTGAACGATCGCGGGCTGTGCTACTTGCTGGTGCCGGATCTGGCGGCCGCGACGAAGGATTTTGAAGCCGCCTACGCAGCCGACCAAGATGATGCCGACTATGTGGCGAACTTGGCGCTCGTGCGCGCGCTTGCTGGCGACGAAGCCGGAGCGCGAGAGCTCTGGCAGCGCGTCGCGGGACAGGAGCAAGTCGAGGGCAACCTCGAGGTCGCCCGCAAGGCGCGTGCGAACTTCGCACCTGCTGGTGGCTGAGCGCCCCTGCCCACGGGGGCAAGCGAAGCCCCAAAATCAAGAAAAATCCCAACTAGCGGAATTCGGCCAAGCCGTGTATTTTCAAAACTGAGACAGGGCGGCAGCGTCTCGCATCCCCCTGCTTTCTTACAGAGTCCCCATACCCTCACAACGAAAGAACCCCTCTCATGAAGAACTGGATCCTGAACTTCCTCAACGACGAGCGTGGCGCTGAGTCCGTCGAGCTGGGCATCACCGGCGCGATCGTGGCCGGTGGCGCGGTTGCCGGTTTCAACCTCGTCAAGGGCAAGGTCAGCGAGAAGCAAGAG
>CAIKQM010000498.1 GCA_903829565.1 uncultured Planctomycetota bacterium | reverse complement strand
GTTGCAAACGCCAAGCGCCCAAGAGCACGGCCACAACCACAATGGAGGCCTGAGTGAGTACGGTGGATCCCAGTGGCTCCCATGTGGTGGCGCCGTAGCCATCAATGCGTTGCCAGGCATCATCGCCAGTGCCGGCGATCAGGCTACGCAAGTGGTGCTGCAAGGTGAGCAGCTGGTTACGGCCGGGCAGCTGCGACAAGAAGCCTTCTACTGCGAAGGTGTAGCCTAAGCCCACGATCATGGCGTTCTTCACCCACACGCCGAGTGCTGCAAACACAGCGGTGTAGACCGCGACTCCGCTACATGCTGCCAACAACAGCGGCAAACGCACGCCGTTCGTGATGCCTGCATCGGAGCCATCCGCGGTGCTTGCCGCTGCCACAAGGAGCGCCACCGCAACAGCCGCGCACACAGCCAGCCACAGCACGCTCGTCACCAAGCGCCCGTACAGCAACGCCGTGCGCGGAATGGGCCGCAGAAACAGGTAGGTGATCGTGCGGTCGTCGACCTCCTCGGCCACTACGGCGACTCCCATCAAGAGTGACACCAACGGCACGGAGACTTGCAGCAGGGCATTCCAACCCAACATGGTCGTCAGACCTGAGGGCGTCGCTTTGGCGTAGGAGCCAGCGACGATCCAAGCGATCAAGGCCGGCAAGAGCAGCAAGCCAGCACAGGCCCACGCACGACGCGAGCGCGCCAAGGTGCCCAAGTGCACACTGGCGATGACCCAAGCAGCTTTGTGCAGGGGGATACGCCCCATGGAGGTTTGAGCGAGCGTCATGCGGCGCCTCCCATCAGGTAGTCAAAGACGGCTTCCAAACCTTCATCGCGGCTCTCCAACGAGCCGATGCCCGCACGTGTGCGCGCGGCGATGCCGGGCAGCTCCCGTAGCAGCACATCCGGCAAGCGTGTTTCCACAGTCAGCACGCTAGTGTCCTTGCTGCCAGAGAACTTGACAGTTTCCACTCCATCCAAGCTGACCAGCTCGCGCGCCAAGAGCCGGGGATCGCGTGCTTGGATCGTGTAACGGCGGGGGTGCCGATCGAGCAGCGTGCGGATGCCCGCGATCTCGCCCCCTGCCAGCAAGCGGCCGCGATGGAGCAGGACCACGTTCTGAGTCAAGGCTTCCACCTCGTGTAGCACATGGGTCGAGAACACCACACTAGTGCCCTCGTTGCCCAAGTTGCGGAACAGTTCGAGCGTGGCATGGCGGGCAAGAGGATCCAATCCAGTCAACGGCTCGTCCAACACCACCAGCTCGGGTTGATGCGCGATAGCCTGAGCAATGCGCGTGCGCTGGCGCATGCCTTTGCTGAAGCCCTTCAGTCGACGATGGGCCACATCGGCCAGTTGCACGCGCTCCAACGCCTGCAGTCCTTTGCTTCGTGCAGTCGCAGCCTCGAAGCCAGAAAGGCGCAGCAGGAACTCCACGAACTCCAGCGCTGTGAGCTCTTCCCACAGTGCATCTTGCTGGGGACAGAATCCCAAGCGCGCGTGCAAACGCGGATTGGAAAAGGGCGTCTCGCCCAGCACTTCGATCTGCCCACGCGAGGGCTTCAACTCGCCCACCAACAGCTTCAAGAAGGTCGACTTGCCAGCGCCATTGGGGCCTAGCAAGCCCACAGTACCGCGCGGAATGGTGACCGAGAGATCACACACACCGACGACATCGCCATAGAAGCGCGCCACATCGGTTGCTTGCACGAGATGCTCGCTCATACAACCTCCAGGCGACGCGTGCGCCAAACGATGATCGCCCACGAGACACCGACCATCAGGGCCCACGAGGTCCATGCGATGGTGGTGTTCCAATCACGCACAGGCATCTTGAGGTCAAAGAGTGCTTCGGCGATGCGGATGCCGCATTGCACCGGCGACAACGCCAGCCAATCGCGATCTTTGAGCAAACGCGCGAGCAACTGAGAGATGGCGCCGCTGAACATGAAGAAGGCGAACACTCCTGCTAGAGCGTAGCTGCGGCGCGAAGCGAGGCTGGATACGGCCAACACAATCGAGGACACGACGATGGTCCAAGCACCGCCAAACAGCAGCGTCTTCCAGATGACCGAGCCTTCTTGTTGCAAGAAGCTCCAGTCCGGACTCGCAGCCACGGCTACGGTGATGATCACGAGTCCCGGCAACATGGACCCCAGCACACCAAACAAGGCCACGATGCTGAACTTGCCCAGCAGGTAATCGGTGCGTGTCAGGGGGCGCGCGAAGTACAGCAGGTGCGCACCGCTGCGACGGTCTTCCGCCAGGAGGCCCGCACCAAACCACGCCATCAGCAGCAACGAGAACAGGTCCGTCGACAAGTGAAAGCCGACGATCATCTCGCGCACGCGCACCAGCTGTTGCACGAAGTCACCCGCGAGAGAGTTCTGGCCACCGCCCAAAGCTTGCCCCATGGCTCCACCCGCGGCGCCCAAGCCCGCGGGCACCATGCCTTGGGCAAGGGCGGCCACGGTGTAGACCACGAAGCTGAAGATGATGGTGGCGACGACCGGCGGCAGGAAGAGCAACACCAAGGGCAACTTCTTGCGCAAGGCGATGCGCAAGCCGGCTCGTACAATCGGTCCGCAACGCAGGCGTTGGCCATCGAGGGTGCCACTCCATGGGCGCCACGTTTCGCCGTGCATTTCGGCTTTCATGGTTTGCGGCTTCAAGCTTGAGCCTCTTGTGTGGCGAGAGCTTCCAAGAAGGACTGTTCCAAGCTCGAACGCTGTGGTTGGACCGAGCGGATGGTCACACCGCAGTGCAACGCCACTTCAAAAAGCGGATCGGCATCTTCGGCCGTCAAACGCACGGCAAGGCTGCCATCCTCTTGTGTGTCCACGAGCATGTCCCGTGCTTGCAGGGCTTGGCGATACGCACTCAAATCGCCACTCGCTTGCACGCGCACCGAGCGCCGATCCTCACCCACGAGCGCACCTACAGGCGAGGAGGCCAGCACACGCCCCTTGGACAACACAATGACGTGATCGCAAGTGCGCTCCACATCCGCCAGCAAGTGCGTGCACACCAACAGGCTCTTGCCGCGTCCATGCCCAAGGTCGCGGATCAGGTCTAGCATGTGACGCCGTCCAGCTGGATCGAGACCGTTGGTGGGTTCGTCGAGCAACAGCAATTGCGGGTCATGCACCAACGCTTGCGCCAACTTGAGGCGCTGCTTCATGCCGGTAGACCAGCCTTCAACCGGACGATAACGCGCTTCTTCCAAGCCCACATAGTCCAAGACTTCGTGCGCGCGCGACAAGGCATCCTTGTCAGATAAACCTGACAGACGCGCCAAGAGCACCACCGTCTCGACACCGGTTTGGCCGGGGATCAAGCAATCGCTCTCCGGCATGTACCCGACCAATTGGCGCAACTGCAGTTGACCGGCACGGGTGGTGGGCTTGTGGCCGGCGACTTCGACATCGCCTTCTTCGGGCCGGATGAGCCCCAACAGGATCTTCAGCAACGTGGTCTTGCCCGCGCCATTCGGCCCTAACAGTCCGACTGCGCCTTGCGGGACGGTGACAGTCAAGCCGTCCAACGCACGCACCTTGCCACGCGGGTAGGTCTTCACCACGGATTGCAGGCGGACTACGCTCATCGTGTCGGGCTCATGGAGGTGCGCAGATGGTACTACACGGCTCAGCTTGCTTGGCGTAGGCGACGGCGTACCCAAGCCGAGAGCAGGTCTACGCAGAGCACCAAGAGCGCGCCCATGGCGACGAGCAACACCATCTCGTCGTAGTAGCGTTTGGTGCGCACATCTTCGATCCAATAGCCCAGCGACGCGATGCCCAACATGCCCAAGACGGTGGCTTCGCGCACGCACGTTTCGTAGCGGTAGAACACGTACAGCAAGAAGCGCGACAAGAAGCCCGGTGTGGCGGCGAAGAGAGCAATGTGCGTGCGTGTGGCCCCCAGCGTGCGTAGCGCCGTCAATGGCCGCGGTGGCAGGTTCTCAACCGTCTCTGCACCGAGTCGCCCCAAGATGCCTGAGTTGTGAATGGCTAGGGCAAGGATCAGCGGCCACGCACTGGGCCCGAGCATCGCCACCAACAAGAACGCCCAGATGTACTCGGGGATGGCCCGCAGGTAGACGAAGAGGGCTGTCGTGCTCAGGCGCACGACGCGCCATGCGAAGGTCTCTCGACCACGTCCATCACCATACGGTCGTGCTGTGGCTGAGGTGCGCGCCGCACACCACAGCAAGAGGAAGGCCACCATAGCCGACAGCGTGATGGCTACCGTCGCCATCGCCAGCGTCTGCAAGGCCCCCTCAAAGCCGCGCGTTACGGCGATGGTCCACGCCCACGCTGCCACATCTGTCCAGCTGTGCTCTTGATCGCGCAAGCTGTACGGCGCCAGGTCTTCCTGCACAAAGCGCTCGAGGTTCTCAGTCCGACGGGCCAAGTCGAGATCGTCTAGATGGATGTCGCCGCAGGTCCATGCATAGCAGGTCAGCAGCACCAACAAGAGCAGGGTGATCTGCACCAAACGCTCCCGCGGACGACGCCGCTTGAGCTCGTGCAGGCTGAGTTGAGCATGCGGCAGGGGGCTCATGCGACGAACCTGCGGCGCGCGGACGCGGCCCACAACTCCACGAGCACCACAAGGCCGAACAAGGTCCAGAGGTACAGCCACACCTCGCCGTACTGCAGATTCTCGAAGCTCTGCTTGATCGCGTAGCCCAGCGTTTCGAAGCCAAAGAACCCCAGCACCGCCGAACTGCGAATCGCACACTCGAAGCGATAGAACGCATAGGCCCACATGTCGGGCAAGGCACGCGGCAGCAAGCCCAACAAGAAGGTTTGCGTGCCTGTGGCGCCCAGTTGCCGCAAGGCGCCGGCGCTGTCGCGTGGGGCCTCGTCAATCATCTCGCTGAAGATCTTGGCGAGCGTGCCCCCATAAGGCAGAGCAATGGCGACCACCGCAGTGAAGCTGTTCAAGCCAAACGCGGCGAGGAAGAGCACGGCCCATAGCAGCTCGTGCACGCTACGCATCCCGACCATGATGGTGCGTGCGACAGTCCATACGAACGGGCCAACGCCACTCGTGCGCATGCGCTGCGGCCACCAAGCGCTGGAACCCAAGAAACCCAAGAGCAAGCCGAAGACGAGCGCGAGACTCATGCCCGCCGCGGCAAAGACCACAGTGCGGCGTGCTCCTTCCAAAGCCTTCATCACCAGCGGCGGCGTACCCTCCGGCGGGGGAGTTTCATAGTCCCATGCAGGCGTCAGGGCGCGGGCGAAGAACTGTCCAGCCAATTTGACGCCGCCTTCGCGCGGAATCAGTCCACTGGGGCTCAATTGCAGCCACCATGCACACAGGGCTCCCAAGCACAGCAGGGCCAGAACGGTGGCTCCGCGTGTGCCTAGAGGCCAGTTACGACGCTCAAGCCAGCGCTTCACCCGCCTCCATGCGATACAAGTCGGTCAGTGCTTGCGCGCTGATCGAACCTACAGGCCCGTCCAGCACGACCACACCGTGGCGCAAGCCGATCAATCGATCGAAGTATTGCTGCGCGAGTTGGAGGTCATGCAGAGATGCGACCAAGGTCAAGCCGCGCTCTGTAGACAGATCGCGCAACAAGGCCAACACATCCCGCGCACGCGCAGGATCGACAGAGGCCACAGGCTCGTCGCACAACAGCGCGCCTGGTGTTTGGTAGAGAGCACGCGCGATGGCCACGCGTTGGCGCTCGCCACCCGACAGCGTGTCCACGCGTTGGTAGAGGCGGTCCCCAATGCCCACGCGTTGCAACAGCGCGTGCACGGCACTCTCTTCTTCAGCGGATGGCCAGAACACACTACGGACGGCGGCAACCAGAGACTGCGTTCCAAGGCGCCCCATGAGCACATTCTGCAAGGCGCGCATGTTGGGCACGAGCGCATAGTCTTGGTGCACGAAGCCTAGGCGTGCCCGCTCGGTGCGTAACTGCTGGGTCGTCAACTGCGCAAGATCGCGGCCGTCCAACAACAGGGCGCCTTGCGTTGGTGCCACTGCAGCGCCTAGCAAGCGCAGCAAGCTGGTTTTGCCGGCACCGGATGGGCCCACCAAAGCCACGCGCTCACCTGCTTGAATGGAGACCGATACAGCCTGCAGCGCAACGCGGTCCGCGAAGGACAGCGTTGCGCTGCGCAGATCAAAGCTACAACCGTGCGTCGACAAGCTCAGCGCAGCAGGCCGATGTCACGCGCTGTTTGCTTCAACTGATCGAACAGCTTGGTATCGCAGGTGATCAACCCGTCCTTGCGGTCCAACGCAGCGAGCAACTTCTCATCCGTAATGCCCACGAGCGTCTTCTGCAGCT
>CAIKQM010000497.1 GCA_903829565.1 uncultured Planctomycetota bacterium | reverse complement strand
GCTGCTAACTGCGCCTCGGTGATCCCGGATCTGACGGGCGGCGTGGTGGCTACGGACAACTGCAGCTCGTCTCTGACGATCACGCAGTCGCCGCTGGCCAACTCGGTTGCTTCGTTCGGTGCGAACGCAGTGGTGATCACGGTGACGGACGCAGCTGGCAACAGCTCGACGTGCAACGCGACGATCACGGTGGTCGACACGACGGCTCCGAGCATCACGACCTGCGGTTCCTCGCAGACGCTGGTTGCCGATGCGAACTGCTCGGCTCTGGTGCCTGACCTGACGACGAGCGTGTTGACGAGCGATGCGTGTGTGGTGACGGTGACCCAGTCGCCGGCGGCAGGCACGAGCCTGTCGACGGGTGCGACGGTGGTGACGATCACCGCGACGGACGCTTCGGGCAACAGCTCGACGTGCAGCGCGACGATCACGGTGGTCGACACGACTGCGCCGGTCATCACGACCTGTGCCTCGAACCAGTCGGCTGAAGCAGTGGCCTCGTGCGGTGCACCGGTCCCGAACTTCACGGCCGGTGTGCTGGCTACGGACAACTGCAGCTCGTCTCTGACGATCACGCAGTCGCCGCTCGCAGGCAGCACAGCTAACTTCGGTGCGAACACGGTGACGATCACGGTGACGGACGCGGCTGGCAACAGCGCGACCTGCACGGCGACGTTCACGGTGACGGACACGACGGCTCCGACGGTCACGACCTGTCCGCCGGCTCAAACGGCTTCGGCCAACTCGTTCGGTGCGGCGGTCCTGCCGAGCCTCAGTTCGTTGCTCGTGGCCACGGACAACTGCGCGGTGACGCAAGTCATCCAGTTCCCGCCGGCAGGCACCTTGGTTCCGATCGGCACGATCAGTGTCAGCATCGCGGTGCTGGACGCCGCGGGTAACACCGGTGGCTGCCTCACCAGCTTCCAGGTGATCGACACCACGGCACCGACGATCACCGTCTGTGCTTCGTCGGCGACCTTGGAAGCGGCGAGCAATTGCTCGGCGTTGATCCCGAGCTTGACGGCGGGTGTGACGGCGAACGACAACAGCGGCAACGTGACGGTGACCCAGTCGCCGGCAGCGGGTGCTGTGGCTGCGTTCGGCGCGAACACGGTGACGATCACGGCGACGGACGCTGCTGGTAACAGCACGACCTGCACCGCGACGATCACGGTGGTCGACACGACGGCTCCGAGCATCACGACCTGCGCTGCCGCTCAGACGGTCAACGCTGGTGCGAACTGCACGGCCCTGGTGCCTGACCTGACGGCTTCGGTGGTGACGAGCGATGCCTGCGCTGTGACGGTGACTCAGTCGCCGGCGGCTGGCTCGGTCGCGGCCATCGGTGCGAACACGGTGACGATCACGGCGACGGACGCTTCGGGCAACAGCTCGACGTGCTCGGCGGTTGTGACGGTGGTCGACACTACGGCGCCGGTGATCACGAGCTGTGCGGCCGATCAGTCGGCTTCAGCTGGTGCGAACTGCAATGCTCTGGTGCCGGACTTCACGGCTGGTGTGGTGACGAACGACAACTGCGGCGTGACGTCGGTGACGCAAGTCCCGGCGGCAGGCTCGGCAGCTGCGATCGGCGCGACGTCGGTGGTGATCACGGTGGCTGACGCTGCTGGCAACACGACGACCTGCACGGCAACGTTCACGGTCAGCGACGCGACGGCCCCGGTCATCGCGACGTGCGCTGCGAACCAGACGGTGGAAGCGGGCGCTAACTGCGCTGCGCTGATCCCGGATGTGACGGCTGGTGTGGTGGCGAACGACAACTGCGGCAACGTGACGGTGACTCAGTCGCCGGCAGCGGGTGCTGTGGCTGCGTTCGGCGCGAACACGGTGACGATCACGGCGACGGACGCGGCTGGTAACAGCACGACCTGCACCGCGACGATCACGGTGGTCGACACGACTGCCCCGAGCATCACGACCTGCGCGGCGGCTCAGACGGTCCGCGTTGGTGCCAACAACACCGGGGTTCTGCCTGACTTGCGCAGCCAGCTGGTGGTGACGGATGCTTGCTCGACCTCGATCGCGCAAGCCCCGGCACCTGGCACGGTGATCCCGGCGGGTACGACGACGGTGACCTTCACGGTGACCGATGCGTCGGGCAACACCAGCACGTGCTCCACGGCGGTCACGGCGGCGGATACCACGCCTCCGACGATCGTGTCGTGCGCCAGCCCGGTGTCGGTCAACGCCGGTGCGGGTTGCTTGGCTCCGATGGCGAACTTCGCGTCGCCGCTGCTCGGTCTCGTGGTCACCGACAACATCGGTGTGACGAGCATCGTGCAGAGCCCGGCTCCGCTGACGCCGTTCGGCCCGGGTACGGTGGTGGTCACCATCACCGTCTCTGACGCCGCTGGCAACACCAGCACGTGCCAGACGACGTTCACGGTGAATGCACCGGATACGGACGGCGATACCACGCCGGACTGCGCCGATGGCTGCCCGAATGATCCGTTGAAGACGAGCCCGGGTACCTGTGGCTGTGGTGTGCCGGAGACGGACACCGACGGCGACCTCATCCCGGATTGCATCGACAACTGTGACACGGTGGCCAACCCGGATCAGGCCGACGGCGACAACGACGGTGTGGGTGATGCGTGCGACAACTGCACGACGATCTCCAACCCGACGCAGGCCGATTGCGATAACGACAGCATCGGTGATGCTTGCGAGATCGCGGCTGGTGCAGCGGATTGCAACCTGAACGGTATCCCGGACAGCTGTGACATCACGGCCGGTGCCGCGGACATCAACAACAACCAGGTGCCGGATGCTTGCGAGTCGAATGGTGGTACGCCCTTCTGCTTCGGCGATACCGGTTGCCCCTGTGGCAACACGGTTCCGGCGGGCACGATCTCGGGCTGCCGCAACTCGACTGGTGTCGGTGCGACGTTGTTGGGCTCGGGTATCTGCTCGGTGTCGGGTGACACGCTCGTCCTGAGCGTGAACAACCTCCCGAACCCGGCGCAGCCCGTGTTCACGTTGTTCTTCCAAGGCAACACGACGACCAACACTCCGTTCCGTGATGGCAAGTTGTGCGTCACGGGCAGCGTGGTGCGTCTGGTCCAGCGTGATGCGACCGGCGGCTCGACGAGCTACCCGGGCGTCGGTGACCCGAGCATCAGCGCCCTCGGCTCGGTGCCGGCGGCAGGTGCGGCGCGTTACTACCAGGCTTGGTACCGCAACTCGACCGGCCCCTGCGGCACGGGCTCGAACACCACGAACGGTGTGGCGGTGATCTGGACGCCGTGATCTTGGCGTACTGATTCCGCGGGCCGCTTCTCGTCGCGTACGAGAGGCGGCCCGCGGTGTTTTATGGGTTCGTGTTGGCGCGCCCGCGACGCAACAACACGTGAGGTGTGTGCAACGGATCCAGCAGCGGCGGCGCCGGGAAGTCTTGCACTACGCGCAGTTGTCGCAACTGGCGTACAGCTGTGCGCCACAAGAGAGCGACAACGAGCAGCCAGATCGTGATGCACACGCCGGCGGGCGCGCCCACCTCCATCAAGAAGAGCGGCGCGTCATAGGCACCATGCCACAAGGTGGGCATCAGGAGCGCGAACCAACCGGCCGGCGTGGAGCCACGCGCATGAAAGGTCTTGGCCAGGTATGCGCCCATCACCGTGCCAAAAAGCGCGTGACAAGGCACCGCGGTTACGGCGCGCAACCAACCGGTGGCAGCGCCGTGTTCCATGACATAGAGCACATTCTCGACCGCGGCGAAGCCCAGCGAGACGCTGACCGCATAGACGACCCAGTCGAAGGGTTCATCCAAGTGAGAATCGCGTCGTGCACGCCAGCGCAAGAAGAGCAACTTGAAGCCTTCTTCCACGAGAGCGACCCCGACAAAGGCAGTGAGTACAGCGCCCAACAGCGAGCCGAAGAGCTCGGGCCAGATCGGCACCAAGATCATCTCGGCGAGCACGGTTGGAATGACTGACGCGGCGCCAAGCAGCAGGTAGAGGCTGAGGTTGCCGTACGGCTCGCGGAAGCGATCGTGCGACCACAGCAAGTGCACCAAGATGAAGGCCGGGCCGAGCGCGAGTGTGAGCAAGTAGAGTGTGTCCACGCGCCCGCAACGTAGAAGCGGCCGCAGCGAGGTTCAATGCCTCACTGCGGCCGCTTGCTTTGTCAAGCGTTTTGGACGCTGCGTACTACGAGCCCGACTCGGCCTCTTGGATGAGCTTGTCCAGCTCGGCATCGAGCTTGGCTTCATCGACGCCGACCGACTTCCAGCGGATGACACCCTTGGTGTCGATCAGGTAGACCGTGGGCCAACCGCTCACATTCCACGCGGTGGAGATGGGACCGCTGGTGCTGCCGCCGTTCCAGAAGGAGCGCCAGGTCAGTTGCTTCTCGGCGACGACCTCCAAGATCTTGGCTCGATCCGAGTCGCTGTTCACACCGAGCAGCGCAAAGGGCTTGTTTGCCAGCTTTTCCACGAGCGACCGCTCGTGCGGGTACATGGCCCGGCAAGGGCCTCACCAATCACCCCAGAAGTCGAGCATCACGACTTTGCCGCGATAGTCGCTCAACTTGAACGGCACACCGGCAAGGTCTTCTCCTTCGATGTCGGGCGCCACTTTGCCCACAGCGAGCACGGTCAGTTCGCGCACCACACCCTCTGCCGATTGCGCCAGAGTCCGGCGACGGTGGGGGATGTCGGCGTACTCGCTGATGATGCGCTGGTAAAGCGCCAGCACCTCGGCCTCGGTCTTGGTCGGCGGCTTCGCATCGAGCTCGCGTCGCGCGCGCTCGGCTTCGTCCCACGCAAGCATGCCCAGCACCTTGCGGTCGGTGGCTTGCGCCTTCACTTTCGCGAGCGCAGCGCCGCTCGGGTCGGCACGGGTGATGATGCCGATCTGGTCGGCGATGCGCTCGTCCTTGGCAAAGTTGTCGACGAGTCGTTGCACATGGACCGGCTTCGGTTGCGTGCGCAGCAACCAGACGAGCGCTTGGTAGGCAGCCTCGTCGCTGGCGTTGGCAGCGAGCATCGTCTCCAGTGTCGCCACGGCCTCAGCCGGGGACGGCCTAGGTGTGGTCTCGGTGTAGGTCTTGCGCGCAGCTTCATCGTTGCCCAGCGCGCGGAAGTTCTCCATCCACGCATTCATGGCGTCGGTGTAGGACTTGATGGCGTCCTTGACCTGGGCGACACGTTGCGTGTCTTGGGCTTCGTTCACCGGGGCCGTGGGGGAGGCCACGGGGATGGCGACCACGGGGATGGCTTGGACTACGGGTTCGGGTTGCGGGGGAGGCTGGTCGGTGCGGCAGGCCGCAAGCGCGAGCGCCAAAAGGAGGAAGCGTCTCATGGCTACAGTCTACGCACGAATCGGTTTAGCCATCGCCGGCGTAGGCTCTAGTCTATGAAACGCCTTGTCCTCGTGGCCCTCACCCTCCTGCCCGCCTGTATGTTCGAAACCAAAGTCGAGACGAGCCCCGCCGCGGCTCAAACGAATCTGCATCAGTTCAAGGCCACGGCCTTGGATGGCCAGCCGGCCGACCTGGCACAGTACAAGGGCAAGGTCGTGCTCGTGGTCAACACGGCCAGCGAGTGCGGTTACACGCGCCAGTACAAGGGCCTGCAGGAACTGCATGCGGCCATGGAGAGCAAGGGCTTCACCGTGCTCGGTGTGCCGTGCAACGACTTCGGCGGCCAAGAGCCCGGTTCCGGTGCCGAGATCGCCAAGTTCTGTGAGGCGAACTATGGTGTCAAGTTCCCTTTACTGGCGAAGCAAAGCGTCAAGGAAGGTGCGGACCAGTCGCCCCTCTATAAGTGGCTGGGGTCCGCGACGGGCAAGCTGCCGGGTTGGAACTTCTGCAAGTACTTGATCGGCAAGGACGGCACGCCGATCGCGTTCTACAGCTCGAACACCGCACCCGACTCAGCCGAACTCAAGCAAGCCATCGAGGCTGCACTCGCCAAGTAAGTGCGTTTTGCGAGCCGAAGTCGCTAGATCGTGAAGTACTTGGCGCTCGGGTGGTGGCACACGAGCGCTGAGGTCGACTGCTCGGGGTCGAGCTGGAACTCGTCGCTCATGGTGATGCCGATCTTCGACGCACCCAACAGGTCCAGCAGGATTGCCTGGTCTTCCATGTTCGGGCAGGCGGGGTAGCCGAAGCTGAACCGCGAGCCGCGATAGCCTTGCTTGAACAGCGTGCCCATGTCGCGCGCGTCATCCGCGGCGATGCCGAGCTCACCGCGGATCTGGCGGTGGATGTACTCGGCGAGCGCTTCGGCTGCCTCGACCGAGAGGCCGTGCAGGTGCAAGTAATCTTGATAGCGGTTGGCGGCGAACCACTCGCGGGCCACTTCGGAGACATGCTGGCCTACGGTGACCACTTGCAGGGCCACCACATCCGGCTTGCCATCGCGCACATGGAAGTAGTCGGTGATGCAGCGGCGCTGTCGGTCCTTTTGACGCGGGAAGGGGAAGCGGGCAACTTCGCGGCCCGTGTGTTCGGGATGCAACAACACGAGGGTGTCGCCCTCAGGCACGCAGCGCCAATAGCCATAGGCGGCCGTGGGGCGCAGGATCTTGTCCTTCGCGCATTGCTTAGCCAACTCGAGGTAGAGCGGACGCACATGTTCCTTCACGAACTTGGCGTGATCGGCCTGAGCTTTGCCTTTGCGGCGATAGCCCCATTGGAACTGGAACAGCGTCGTTTCGTTCACATAGGGGAGGATGCTCTGGAGATGGATGCTCTCCACGATGCGTGCGCCGAGGAACGGCGGCTCGGGATAGTCGATGTCGCGCGGGACATCGATCAGTTTGCTCCAGACCTTGCCAGCGCGCGGCACTGAGCGCGTTGCCACTGCTTGTGCGGCTTTGCTCGCCGCGGCGAGTGCCACAGCATCCAAGTCGACGTCATGTACACTTGACGCTTCCTTGGCGGCACGCGGTTCAGGCTTGGTTTCGCCCTTGACGATGCGCTCCATGACGGAAAGACCATCGAAGGCATCGGCGGCGTAGTACAGCGCGCCGTTGTACGCACGACGGCAGTCGTCCTCCACATAGCTGCGCGTCAAGGCCGCTCCTCCAAGGATGACGGGTGTGGTGATGCCACGCCGGTTCATCTCTTCGAGGTTCTCCTTCATGATGACAGTACTTTTGACAAGCAGTCCGCTCATGCCGATGGCATGCGGCTGCACGTCATTGGTCACATCCAAGATGTGTTGGATCGGTTGCTTGATCCCGAGGTTGTAGACCGTGTAGCCGTTGTTGGTGAGGATGATGTCGACGAGGTTCTTGCCGATGTCATGCACATCGCCGCGCACGGTGGCCAGCACCAACTTGCCGCGCGATTCGCCTTGAGCGCGCTCCATGTGCGGCTCTAGGTGCGCCACCGCCATCTTCATCGTCTCGGCCGATTGCAGCACGAAGGGGAGCTGCATCTCGCCGCGGCCGAAGAGCTCACCAACGGTCTTCATGCCCGCCAGCAAGTCCACGTTGATGATGTCGAGCGGCTTCTTGGTCTGCAGCGCGAGATCCAAGTCGTCGGTAAGGCCGGGCTTCTCGCCTTCGACAATGCGCCACTGCAAGCGCGCGTACACATCCTCGGGCACCTTGCGCGCGGCCTTCTTCTCCACTTGCGCGCCTTCGAAGAGCGCAATGAAGGCTTGCAGCGGGTCATACCCTTCGCGGCGTCGATCGAAGATCAAGTCTTCGGCGACTTCGCGGGCCTTGGGGTCGATGCGGTGCAGGGGCTGGATGCGCCCCGAGTGCAAGATCGCCGCTGTCAAACCGCGTTCGCGCGCATGGTGCAAGAACACGGAGTTCAACACATGTCGCGCCGCGGGATTGAGGCCGAAGCTGATGTTCGAGAGGCCCAGCAACAAGCCCACGCCCGGTAGCTCTTCGCGCACACGGCGAATGCCCTCCAGCGTCTCGACGCCCAACTTGCGGTCATCTTCGTTGCCCGTGCAGATCGTGAAGGTCAGCACATCGAACAAGATGTCCTCGGAGCGCAGACCCCAGTCTTCCACGCAAATGCGATGGATGCGCTTGGCGATGCGCAGCTTGTCCTCGGCCGTCTTGGCCATACCGACTTCGTCGATGGTCAGCGCGATCACCGCAGCACCGTGCTCCTTGACCATCGGCAGCACCTTCTCCATGCGCTCGAGTCCATCTTCCAAGTTGATGGAGTTGACGATGGAGCGACCACCGGCAAGCTCAAGCGCCGCACGAATCACCGGCGGTTCGGTGCTGTCGATCATCAACGGCGCAGGCACATCGGCGCGATAGCGCACCAGCACCTTGGTCATGTCGGCGATCTCGTCGCGGCCTACATACGCCGTGCACAAGTCCAGCACATGCGAGCCTTCGCGCACTTGCTCGCGGCCCATCGCGACCATGGACTCGACATCGCCCTTCAGCAAATGCTCGCGGAAAGCCTTCGAGCCATTCGCGTTGCTGCGCTCGCCGACGAACAGGATCGAGTTGTCCTGCACCAGCGGTACGGCCGAGTAGATGCTCGTGACCTGCGGTTGGTGGGCAGGGCGGCGTTGCTTGGGCGGTCGCGCACCGATGCGGCGCGCGACCGCAGCCAAGTGCGCCGGCGTTGTGCCGCAACAACCGCCCACGAT
>CAIKQM010000496.1 GCA_903829565.1 uncultured Planctomycetota bacterium | reverse complement strand
CGTGGCAGTGCTGGCACTCCATGCGATACAGATGAGCCGAGTCAGCCAGTGTCGGGTACCAACCCAAGTACAACTCGCGGCCCTGGGCGCGCAACTCGGCATCACTCAACTCGCCGCGCCTGTGACGGTCGCGCAACGCCATCCATGCAGCGGCGAGGCTGGCCTCGCGCGGCTTGACCGAGTCCCAAGCTCCCGACTCCAAGGCCGCCAAGGCTCGTGCATAGCGCGCCTCGTTGGAGACACGCACTTGCTTGGCGCGCTCCGCGCTCAACTCGGCTTGCCCCGCAATACCAACTGCGCCTCCAGGGAGTGCGGCCGTGCCGTACAACTGCTCCAAGGCCTGCGCAAGCTGCGCAGGTGCTTGCACATCCTCGCCGAGCTTCTCCAACGCCGCCGGATTCGGCCGCCACGGCTGCACAGGCACTTCCGGTTCGCTGCAGCCTGCCAACAGGAGCACCAGCAGAGAGGCTCCTGCTGCCAGAGGCGACAGCGTCGTGTGCGTCGGTGCGGGGGCTGTGTGCATCGGACGGTGGGCAACTGGTAGTGTCGAGTCCCGTACCGCATGCGTCAAGGAACGCGCGGACTGCTCTGCGCAACTCACGCGGCAAGTCGTACACTTCTGCGCCCTGGTGGCACCCACACATGACCCAAAGCGCTCTGCTTGACCTCTTCCGACAGCGTCAGGCCCGTGTGGCGGGCCCTGAGGAGGCTCCGTTCCTTTTGACGACGGGCTCCGTCCCCGCAGAGTACACCGCAGCACGAGAGCAGTGCGTCCTCTTCGACACCACGGACTGGGAACAGGTCCGCGTCAGCGGAACGGAAGCGGCTGTTTTCCTGCACCGTCTGCTGGCCAATGAGGTCAAGAACCAGCCGGACAGCACGCGCCGCGAGAACATGCTGCTGTCCGCCAAGGGCAAGGTGCGCTTCTCGTTCACGGTCGAGCGACGCGGTGCCGAGTACTTCATCTGCACGAGCCATGGCCAAGCCAAGCCGCTCGCGGATGCGCTGGAGATGTACCACTTCAGCGAACAGGTCCAGTTCGCTGTCACTCTGGAGTGGGCGCGCGTCGAGGTGTGTGGCCCTCAAGCCGCACACGTCTTGCAGGCCGTGCAGCCGGCAGTGCTGCCGGCGCTGCCGCCGACAGGGCTGTCAAATGTAGTGGACACAACGATCGCGGGCCTGCCCTGCCGCTTGGCAGCCGCCTTGGTCGCGGGCAGCCTCGGTTGGACGGTGGATGTGCCGCGTGCTGCAGCAGGTCAACTTGTGGCCGCGCTCGAGGCTGCTGGCGCCCACCTTGCGGGCCGCGTTGTCAAGGATAGTTTACGCGTAGAAGCCTGCCACCCCGAGCCGTTGCTCGACATTGACGAGGGTGTCTACCCGCAGGAAGCGCGCTTGGAGCGCGCATTTGCCTTGGACAAGGGCTGCTACATCGGCCAAGAGGTCGTGGCAAAGATCGACACCTACGGCGGGCTCAACAAGCGGCTCGTTGCCCTGCGCGTGTCGCACGAAGATCCGGTGCCGCGCGGCTGCAAGCTCATCAAGGTCGAAGAGGGCGAACGCCGTGAGTTGGGCCTCGTGACCAGCTGGGCTTGGTCGTTTGTGCTCGACGCGGGCTTGGTGCTGGCGTATGTCAAACGCCGCCATCAAGCCGTCGGCACAGTCTTTGAACTCGAAGGAGGCGGCACAGCCACCATCGTGCCCACACCCGTGCGCCCGGATGCTGTCCTGCCCACCGGCGACTTCGAGTAGCGAACTCAGCGCAACTTCTTGAGGCGTGGATCAGCGTCCTTCGTGGACTTGAGCCCCACACGCACCTTCAAGCGCTCGACCAACGGCACTGGAATCGGCAAGTCGCCTTCAATCAGCACCGGAGTTCCAGTCACCTCATCCAGCCAGATCTTCAGCGTGCCTTGAATGCCGAAAAGGCCTTCAAAATGCGTGTTGGCCGCATCACCGGGGCTGCCGCGCAACAGCTTGGTGCCCAACGACACACGCCGGCAGCGATACACACCAGCGGGCACCTCGATGTCCTTGCGCTCACCGACCTTGGCAGTGACTTCCCACAGGCGCTGGCGGTCGGCAATCGGGAATACGGCCGAGGGGTTGCCATCGCGCACCAACGCGCGCGCAATCCACACAGCGCCCAACATGTCGAGCGCATCCTGCGGCACCGCTTGCTGCACAGCGGGATGCCAAGCACGATGCTCCAGCAGCTTGCACTTCTTGCAATGCGCGGCCTTCTGCCAGACGAAGGACGGCTCTACAAAGTGCTCTTTGTTCCCACAGCCTTTGCAGTGACCGTCAGAGCGGTACTGCAGCACATGTTCGTCGTCGACCCAACCCAGCTTGAGCTCGCGGTTGCGATTCTCGCTGCCGCGCTGCTGGTCACGGTGCAGGATGCGCGGCCAACGTTGCGGCAAAAACCGCGTCTCCAGCGTGTGAGCCACATGGTAACCCATGTAGCCGCCTGACGCGGTACTCCGCACCCAAGCCGCCTCAAGCGTCTCGACACCGCGGGTCTCCGCGCGAGCGTCAGGCAAACTGGACACGAGGTCTTCACGCCCCGAAGCAAGCTCCACATCGCCTACATCGAGATCGCCCACGCCCAAGTCGATCTCAACATCAAAACGCAACGTCTCGCCCGGCAAGATCTGGATCGGCTGCAAGCCCTCGCCGCGCTGAACGACGAACCATTCGCGGCCTTGAGCGGTTTCCACGCGGACAAACGGAGCAGGGAGAGGCGTGGAAACAACGGGTGCTGAGACCACGCTCGGTTGCGCAACAGGCTCAGGCGCAGGCTCGGGCTGTACAGCAGGCTGCGCTTCGGGTGTCGCTTCGAGCTGCGCTTCGGGCTTACCTTCGGGCGCAGCCACTGCTTCCGCCTCACGCGCAAACCACGCTTCGTCCACGCCGCTTGCCACAGGTGCAGGCGGTGCCGAGCGGGGCGTCGCGCAGGCATACACCAAGCTCAGCGCCGCCACCCAAGGCAACAACGCCAAGCGCGCGCCTCCAGCCGCTGTCGGATTCATCGTGGGCTCCACAACGAAATCGTGCCGATCCCCACGCTCCAGCGGAAGCCACGACAGGAAAATCCGGTGCAAGTCTCTGCATCCGCACCACTCCATGCTCTACCCTGCACACGCGCCGCACGGGAAGGAATCCCGCTGTGTGGCGTCTCAACCACGCATGAAACGCCTGCTCCCCTCTTTGGCGACTGCAAGCGCGCTCACCGCGCTCCTCGTGATCAGCGCCTGCACCAGCAACCAGCCCTCCGATGGCACGCCGCAATCGATCAATCCGGAAGAGCTGTCCTCGCGCACCAAGCAAACCAAAGAACAGCCCATCGGCGCGTACTTGACCGACTTGGATGGCCAGATCCGCGCTTGGAACCGACTGTTTCTCTCGGGAGAAACGGATGAGGACAAGCGCAAGGCGCGCCTTCTGGAGCTGAACTTGATGTCGTCGACGAAGAAGCGTCGCGACGAGTTGCTCGAAGTGCTCGCCTCCGGTGCTCTCAACAATCGCATCGTCGCTGCTGCCGCCTTGGGCTTCACGCGCGATGTCGCCGCGCAAGGCCCGCTCTTGGCCGCGCTTTCCGAACAGGACGAACTCTTGCGCTCCTCAGCCTTGATGGGCTTGTGGCTGCTCGGGCGCTCCGACACGCCGCTCGACCGCGTGTGTGATCTGCTGCGCACCTCGACCTCGGAAGAGGAGCGCAACAACGCTGCCTTGTGCTTGGTGTCTTTGGTGCGCGCGGGGGCCAAGAGCGACTGCGTGCTGGCTTCGGCCCGCATCGGTCTCGTGGATCCTTCGCCGGGCGTGCAATCGCAATGCATCCTGCTGCTGGCGAACTTGAAGGACGCCGAATCCCTGCAGCCCATCGCCGACCGGTTGCATGACCAGACCAATCTGGTGGCCTTGGCGGCGGCGCGGGCCCTGTCCTACATGGGCCGGGAATTGACGGCGGAGAAAGGCCGCTGTGCGCGGGCGCTGGTCGAGGCGTGGGCCAAGGCGGAGGGGCCGCGCAAGCAGGGGTTGATGCGCAACATGTTGTTGTTGGAGCCGCCGCGGAATTATGGGGATAAGGAAGAGGAGTGGGTGGAGTGGGCGCTGCGGCTGCCGTGATACTGGCCCCCATCAATGTGCACGAAGTGAAGACCGCCTGGCCCCGGCTTGGCCCTTGGCGCCAGCCGGAGCGGGGTGCGTACAGGATCCTACGCACTCCTTACCTAGTAGCTCATTAGCCTACGAGCCCAGGTCGAGGCTCGGTCGAGCAGAAAAAGCCTGCCGGCGCGGCCACAGCCTGTCCCCTGCCGTCCTAGCGCAACCTAGAGCCCATGACGGAGCCCGAGCCTCACCGCTCAGGCCCGATTTCGTGCACACTCATCGGGGCCAGTATCGCAGGACCTAGACTCTCCCCATGACTCTCGCGCTCCTCCTCCTCACCCTCCTCCCCTGGCTCCAAGCGCCCCGCACCACCATCGACGGCGCCCAAGCCCTCGAATCCGTCTCCGAGCTCGTCTACGCCTCCGCCCCCGGTCGCACCCACAGCCTGCGCGTGAGCTACGCCTTCCCCGACCGCGCCCGCCTCTACATGTCCGTCGGCGGCCCCGAAGGGATCGGCGAGCGGCGGCTGCGCTACCGCATGGGTGCGCGCATCTACGCACAAGAGGCGCGTCAGCCGCAGAGCGTGGAGTACAAGCTCGAGGACCGCGACACGCTGATCCTGTCGTTGGAAGCGCGGCGCGCCTTGTACCTGTGGCCGAGTGGCTTTGCGTGGCAGGGCAATGAGCGTGAGCGCGAAGCGGTGTTGCCGGGGCTCACGCCGGAGGGGCCGGCCCTGGGGCGGTTGCGCATCACGTTGGATAAGGACGGACGGCCGGCGCGCTTGGATAGCATCGACGCCAAGGACATGAGCGTCGAAAGCTTGCGCGCCATTGTGTGGCGCGAACGCAACGGCCGTTGGTTGCCGGTGTCGCACGATCTGTATGTCGCGGATGCCAAGGTGTGGAGCGAGACACTAGTGTCGCTGTCGCGCGATGTGCGTTTGCTCGATGCGTTCTTTCTGCCGCCGGATCGGCGACCGACTCCGCCGCAAGGTGTGCAGACGCTGGATCTGCCGGCGCATCGCATGAAGCGCGTCGCGTTGCCGAAGGACACGAGCTTTGCGCAAGTGGCCGAGCTGTGGCGCGCCGAGCGTGCAGCAGCGACCGAGGAACTCACCGCCCTCGGCACCACGCTCGAGAACCGCGTCACGGTCGAGGTCGATGCCCAGCTGCGCCCCACGCACTTGTTGCTGCGCCTCGCGACACCGCCGAACTCGGAAGCGAAGGCGTGGGTCGCCATTGAAGAGCGCGTGGGCTATGCCTCGCTGGCAAAGGAGTGGCCGACGGATCCCGCCGTGCTGCAAAAGCTGAAGGAGGCGTGCAACGAGGCTCCGCTGGCCGCGCCGTATGTGCGCTTTGATCCCGACGCAGTTGTGGCGTCGTTCGTGGTGGTGCAACCGGTCGCCCCGTAAAGCGTCGCCGCAGTGCACGCTGCGGGAGGAAGTGTCCCATGCAGTGGACGCTGTCACGCCCAGAGGGCAGTGCAGGGCTTGTAAGGG
>CAIKQM010000495.1 GCA_903829565.1 uncultured Planctomycetota bacterium | reverse complement strand
GTACGAGGAGGCGTCAAAGGAAACCAACAGCTCGCGGGCTCGTCTCCTTGAGACGAGCCCGCTGCGTTTGCCTACAGCCAGTCAGACCTCAGCCGAAGCGGCCGGTGACGTAGTCTTCGGTCTCGCGCAGGCGCGGGGCCAGGAAGATCGTGTCGGTGGCGCCGTACTCGATCAGGCGGCCCAGGTACATGAAGGCGCAGTAGTCGCTGGCGCGGCTGGCTTGCTGCATGTTGTGCGTGACGATCAGCACCGAGTAGCTGCCTTTGAGCTCCTCGATCAGGTCTTCGATACGGCCGGTCGCGATCGGGTCGAGAGCGGAGCAGGGCTCGTCCAGCAACAGCACCTCGGGCTCGGCCGCAATGGCACGCGCGATGCACAAACGCTGCTGCTGGCCGCCCGACATCGCGAGCGCGCTTTCCTGCAGGCGGTCCTTGACCTCGTCCCACAGGCTCGCGCCGCGCAGGCTCTTCTCGCACACCTCATCCAGCACGCGCTTGTCGCGCTCGCCGTCGATGCGCAACGAATAGACCACGTTCTCGTAGATGCTCATCGGGAACGGGTTCGGCTTCTGGAACACCATGCCGATGCGCTTGCGCAGCTCGATCACATCGACGCCGGCGTCGTAGATGCTGTCGCCGTTCAGCGCCATGTCGCCTTCGATGCGCACGCTATCCACGAGGTCATTCAGACGATTGACCGAACGCAAGAGTGTCGACTTGCCGCAACCTGACGGCCCGATCAAGGCCGTCACTTTGCCGCGCGGCACAGGCATCGAGATGGAGTGCAGCGCCTGCTTCTGGCCGTACCACAAGCGGAAGTTCTTGATCTCCAGCACGGCGTCATCCTTGAAGACGCTTTCGTGCACCTCGCTGCGGAATGCTTCCGAACGGGCGATCTTCTCGAACACACCACCGGCCTTCTCATTCGGTTGGCCGATGTGTTCCGTTGCGTTGGTCGTCATGGTCATGTGCTCGGTGCCAGTGCTTCAGGATCAGATCGGACCCGCGGTGTACCGGCGGCGCAGCCGGTTGCGTACATAGATCGCGGCCACATTCAGCAACACGATCAACAGGATCAGCATCAAGGTAGTCGTGTACACCATCGGCTTCGCGGCCTCGCTGTTGGGGCTTTGGAAACCGAGGTCATAGATGTGGAAGCCGAGGTGCATGAAGCTGCGCTCGGGATGCAGGAACGGGAAGGTCCCGTCCACCGCTAGCTCGGGTGCGATCTTGACCGCACCCACCAACATTAGCGGTGCCACTTCACCTGCACCACGCGCGATCGCGAGGATCATGCCGGTCATGATGCCCGGCATGGCGCGCGGCAACACGATGCGCTGGATCGTCTGCCACTTGGTCGCGCCACACGCGTAGCTGCCTTCGCGCATCGAGCCCGGCACTGCGGCCAGCGCCTCTTCGGTGGCCACAATCACGACAGGCAGTGTCAAAAGTGCCAGCGTCAGCGAAGCCCACAGCACGCCACCCTTGCCAAAGGTCGGGTTCGGCAAGCGCTCGGCATACAGCAGCTCGTCAATCGAGGCGCCGAAGATGTAGCAGAAGAAGCCTAGGCCAAACACGCCGAAGACGATGCTCGGCACACCGGCCAAGTTGTTGACCGCGATGCGCACCGTGCTGACCAGGAAGCCGGGCTTGGCGTACTCGCGCAAGTACAGCGCAGCCAGCACACCAAACGGCACCACCGCCAACGACATCAGCAAGGTCATGACGACCGTGCCGAAGATCGCCGGCCAGACACCACCTTCGCTGTTGGCTTCGCGCGGCTCGCCGGTGAGGAACTCCCACCAGCGCGACAAGTACACGCGCAGCTTGCCTAGCGCGCTCAGACCATTGGGCTGGTATGCGCGCACAATGTCGGCCAACTGCATCTTGGCGCGCGTGCCATCCGCTGTTTCCAGCACCAGCAAGTGCTTGGCGTTCTCGGCGCGCAAGGCCGCAATCTGCTGGCCGATCTCGAGGAAGCGCTGTTCCAAGACGCGATCGCGCTCCACGCCCACGCGCTTGGCTGCAAGGTGCGCAGGCGTGTCGGTGCCTTCGCGCAGCTCGACCGCGCGCACTTCCAAGCGCGACGCTTCCAACTGTGCATTCACCGCGCCCACTTCGTGCGTGGACAACTCTTCGGCGCGTTCGTGACGGGCCACAGAACGCGGATGCTCTGCTACGAACGCGGCCCAAGCTGCTGCAGATCCTTCGGCTTGCACCTTGCCGTCGAACTCATAGGCAACCGGCACACCGTAAAAACGACCTGACGCCGTACCACGCGCCAAACGCTCGATCACCGTCATCCACGGGTCGAGTTGGGTGCTGGCGATCTCAAAATCGGAGACCCACTGGTAGTGCACACCGGTGTACTCGTAGTTCCCCACGCGCACCATGCGACGTTCGGACTCGCCGTCTTGGCGTGCGACATAGGCTTGCGCTTGTGCACGCGCTCCTTCCGGCAAGCGCGTGTACGCACCTGCTTCGGGGCGATAGCTTTCTGTCGCATTCACTTCACCTGCCACGGCAAGGCCGTTGCGCAGCGCAATCGTCGGCACATCCGAAGGCCAGAAGGTCGCGCCACCTTGGTACACGATCAAGGCCAACAGGCCGAGGATCATGAACAAGCACGTGGCCATGGCGCCGCCCGCAAGCCACACGAAGGGCTCGCCATGCGCCAGCAACGATGTGGAGCGCCGCTCGCGCCGCTCGCGCTTTTGCACGGGCTTCTTCGGTGCGGGCGACGCACCTGCTCGCTCGATCGCGGGGCTCACAGCTGGTACGCCCTCTTGCGGAAGCGTTGGCGCACCAACTCGGCCACGGTGTTCAACGCAAAGGTCATGGCGAACAAGCACAAGCCCGCCAAGAACAAGGTGCGATAGTGCGTGCTGTCGCGCACTGCTTCGGGCAACTCGACCGCAATGTTGGCCGACAAGGT
>CAIKQM010000494.1 GCA_903829565.1 uncultured Planctomycetota bacterium | reverse complement strand
TGCATCGCAGCCACAGCCTTCTTTGTGCCGCGCATGCTGGAGAAGGGTGCGGCTGATGTGCTGTTCTCGCGACCGTTGTCGCGTGCCACGCTGGTGCTGTCGCGTTGGTTCGCAGGCGTGCTGTTCGTGGCCGTCTTGGCGTTCCTCTTGGTAGGCGGCATGCACCTGGGCTTCCTGTTGCGCTCGGGGCACAGCGATCCGGGCTTCCTGTGGAGCGCGCTGACCTTGGTCTACATGTTCGCCGTGATCCACTGCCTGTCGACGATGGTCGCGGCCTTCACTCGTTCGAGCATCGCGGCCATCTTGCTGAGCTTGGTCTTCTTCGTCTTCAACGGCTGCATCCACCGCGGATGGCAGTTCAAGGAGTACGCCACCGCCATGGAAGAAGCGACGCGCGAAGAAGACAGTGTCAGCGAGCGCTCGCCTCTCGTCAGCACTCTGGGCACGATCCTCGATGGCCTGCATTGGGTGCTGCCGAAGACTTCGGATGCGGACATTTTGGCCGAGAAACTGCGCACCGTGGTCATCGGACCGGATCATGTCCTGCGCGATAAGCCCACAGAGATGTTGGTGGCGCGTGACTACGAAGGTACGAAGCTCGAACGCAGCGTGGATGATCTTGCGGCGCAGGCAGCTGTGTGGACTGGTGTGGCAGATGGCGGTCAAGTCGTGGCGCGCATCGAGTTGAAGCGTCGCACGCGAGTCCTCTCGCGCGAGGTCGCCAAGAACGGCCGTGAGCGTGTCAAGCGACTCACGACACGCCAAGCCGCCGACGAGGCGCAAGAGGCTCAAGGTTCCGCGACGCGCCGCGAGTCCGTGCAGGTGAGCAGCATGAGCTTTGAGCTCATCTCATGGAGCGAACCTGGCGCACAAGGGTGGACACGCGATCGCGCCTTCCTGAGTGAAGGCGACTGGCTCTACGAAGTCGATGTGTCGCTGCAGCCCGAATGGATCGACGAAGCCGAAGCGGAACGGCGGCTGAAGAGCTTCTTGGGTGGGATCACCTTCGACAACGCTGCGGTAGGCCGCGTAGATCCCAGCACGTGGTACGCCAAACGCTTTGGTTGGACGGCCCCCATGCCCTTCAATGCCTTTGTGTCGATCCTGACCACGCTGCTCTTCAGTTTGACGCTGCTCGCCGCGGCCGTTTGGCGCGTACAACGCACCGACCTGTAAAGCACGCATGACAGCTGCATTGCGCCAACTAGCGGATGACCTGCGAGCGATCCTCGGCCCCCGGGGCGTGCTCGATGAGGTCACTGCACGCGTGCCGTACGAGTGCGATGGCCTCGCCTTTATGCGGCATGTGCCGGATCTTGTGATCCTGCCGCGGACCACGCGTGAGTGCGCAGCTGCCATGAAGCTGTTGGCCCGGGCTGGAGTGCCGGTCGTTGCACGCGGAGCGGGCACGGGACTGTCTGGCGGTGCGACACCTGTGAGCGGCGGAGTGCTCGTGGGCACAGCGCGCATGCGTGATGTGCTGGAGATCGATGCACGCAATCGCTTTGCGCGTGTGCAGACCGGTGTGGTCAATGTGGATCTGACACATGCGTGCGAAGCGCATGGCCTCTACTACGCACCCGATCCGTCCAGCCAAAAAGCCTGCACCATCGGCGGCAATGTTGCTGAGAACTCAGGTGGTCCGCACTGCTTCAAGCACGGGACCACTTCGCGGCACATTCTTGGACTGGTGGTGGTGACGGCCGAAGGTGAGGTGTTGGACCTGTCGCGTCCGCTGCTAGAGCCTCAAGGCCTTGATCTAGTCGGCCTTTTCGTGGGCAGTGAAGGTACTTTTGGGATCGCGACGGAAGCGACGATCGCCCTCACGCCCGCGCCTGAAGTGGTCGAAACCGCGCTGGCGATCCACCTCGATCTGGACGCGGCCTGCGATGCTGTGTCGCAGATGATTGCCGAGCGGGTGGAGCCTTCGGCCATTGAGATTCTCGACAAGCTCACCATCGAAGCCGTGGAGAACTCTGTGCTGGCAGCCGGCTATCCCAAAGATGCGGAAGCCGTGCTGTTGGTGGAAGCTGAAGGCTGTGATGTGGAGGTGCGCGCGACGATGGATGATGTCGAGCGCATTGCACGCCAGCATGGAGCCGTGGATGTGCGGCGCGCGCGTGATGCCGCACAGCGGACCAAGCTGTGGGCCGGCCGCAAAGGCGCCTACGGTGCCATGGGCCGCGTGGCTCCTGATCTGTATGTCTCCGATGCTGTGGTGCCGCGCCATCGCTTGCGCGAGTTGGTGCGCGCAGTCACGGAGATTTGTCGCGAGCGTCACTTGAAGGTCGCCAATGTGTTTCATGCTGGTGATGGCAACCTGCACCCCAACATCAGCTACGACCGCCGCAATCCCGATGAGTTGCGCCGTGTGCTCGAAGCTGGCGACGAGATCATGAAGGTCTGCATCGCTGCTGGTGGCTCTCTCACCGGCGAGCACGGTGTAGGCCTTGAGAAGCTCAGTGGTATGGAATGGTTGTTCACGCGTGACGACCTAGCGGCCCAGTGCCGCGTGCGCGAAGCCTGGGATCCCATGGTGCGTTTGAATCCAGGCAAAACCCTGCCGTTGCGGGCCTGCATGGAAACACGCACCAAGGAGCAGACGCGCTCGTGACTACGCGTGATCTCGATTGGGCTCGCATCTTGGGGCAAGCTGTAGGCGAAGTAGCGTGGGACGCTCCCGTGTTGCGGCCTACAACCGAGCAGGCTGTGGCCGATTGCTTGTTGCTCGGCCAGCAGCATGGGCTCACGATGCGAGCCATCTCTGGCTTGCGCACACCGCGACCAGCACGTGCCAACGAAGCGCCTGTCGATGCTTGGATCTCCCTCGAGGCGTTGCGTGGGCTAGTCGATTGGCATCCGCATGAAGGCACGGTGACGGCACGCGCTGGCACTCCCCTCGCGGAGCTGGAAGCCATTGCCGAGCCGGCAGGCTGGAGAGTCCTTCCCCAAGTACCCAACCCGCAGCACACCACGGTAGGCGGCATGATCTCCGCTGGGATCAGTGGCCTCGAACGGTTGCGACGCGGACCGCTGCGCCATCATGTGCTTGGAGTGCGCTTGGCCTTGCCCAATGGCTCGGTCGTGCGCAGCGGCTCGCGTCTTGTGAAGAATGTCACCGGCTATGACGTGCACCGTGCGGCCACCGGTGCACGCGGCGAGCTAGGTGTCGTCGTCGAAGCATCGTTGCGCTTGGTGCCACTGCCGCGCGCGGCCTTCCGGCTGAGTTGGAACAGCTCGTCGTGGACTGCTGTGGATGCGGCCGCACAAGCTCTGCTCTCCACTTCGGTCGAGTTCGACTGCGTGCGGAGCACACGCATGCCAGATGGATGGACCTTGGTTGCTTGGTACTCGGGACGCGCGGAAACATGCGCTGTCATGGAGCAGGAAGCGCTGCGTGCCGTGCCCCAGATGCAGTCAAGTGGAGTGGACACGTGGGATGGCGGTCCGCTTGCAGCTGCTTGGAAAGACACGCGGGCTAGCGAGGCCGCAGGAGAAGGCTGTCTGGAACTGGGCTGTTTGCGCACGGAATGTGCGACACAAGTGGAGCAACTACTCAAGTCCCGAGCGGATGTGCGCCTCGTCGACCACGGGCTGGCAAGGATTGTGCTCCGCGATAGCCTGCATCCGCAGAAGCCTGTGCAGCCGCACTCTGTGGCTGCTGGCAGCGTGCAAGCACAACTCGAACTCCGCCTCCGGCGGGCCCTGGATCCTCACGGCGTGCTAGCGCGGAGTCCTGCGTCATGAATGAACTCAAGGATCGCATTGACTACGCGAAGAGTCTCGATTGCGTGCATTGCGGGCTGTGCCTGAACTCATGCCCCACCTACCGACTGAGCGGTGCTGAGCCTTCGAGTCCGCGCGGGCGCATCCATCTGATGCGCAGCGTAGCCGAAGGCGCGCTGGAGCCTGATGCCCGCATGAAGGAGGAGTTCGACTTCTGCCTCCTGTGCAGACATTGCGAAAGCGTCTGCCCCTCGGGTGTGAAGTTCGGACAGTTGATGGAAGGAGCGCGTGATGGAGCCGAGCGTGCAATGCCACGCACCGGCTTTGCTCGCGTGGCTCGCGAGCTGGGATTCGGCGTACTGTTGCGCTCGCGCACGGCGTTGCGTGCCTTCACGGCGCTGGGGCGTCTGGCTCAAGTGTCGGGTGCAACCGCGTGGACGGCCAAACTGCTGGGTACGCATGGACAGATGCTCGTTGATGCGCCCAGCCTTCCTCCGGCCCGTGACCGGCAACGGCCGGCTGCGCTGACGCGCGCAACGGGAACGCGCGTGGGCGCCGTAGCCTTCCTCGAAGGCTGCGTCATGACCGAGCTGTTCGCGCGGGTCAATGCCGCGGCCATTCGTACGCTGGCTTACGCGGGCTTTGATGTGCATGTACCGCTGCGCCACATGTGTTGTGGCTCGCTGCATGCCCACAATGGAGAGCTAACCGGCGCACGCGAGCTCGCGCGCGAGACCATCGCGTTATTTGATGCTCTGGTGGACGAGCACGGACAACCGCTGCCTGTGATCGTCGACTCAGCGGGTTGCGGCTCGCACATGAAAGAGTACGGTCACCTGCTGGCCGATGATTTGGCTTGGTCTGCTCGCGCAGCAGCCTTCGCGCGGCGGGTCTACGACTGGACAGAGTGGCTGGTGCGCGAGCCGGCGCGGTCCGTGCTGCAGCCGGCCTTGGCTGCGCAAGCAGCTCGTCACCGCGACACTACGGTGACTTGGGATGACCCCTGCCACCTGTGTCATGGGCAAGGAATCCGCTCGCAACCGCGCCTGTTGATCAGCTGGCTAGGTGCCCCGCATGCGCCGTTGCGCGATGCCGAGTCGTGCTGTGGTTCGGCGGGAATCTACAGCTTGGTCCGGCCGGAGGACTCGAAGGCGGTGCTAGCGCCCAAGCTGGAGGCTCTGCAAGAGACCGGCGCGCAAGTACTTTTGACAGCGAATCCAGGCTGTCACCTGCAGTGGGAGAGCGGCGTCAAACGTACTGGACAAAGTGTGCGCGTGCTGCATCTCGCGGAGGCAATCGACAACAGCCTACGGGGTCAAGCTCTCTAAGAACTTGAGGCATGCGCCAGCATCGGCGCGTGCACCCTTCGGCCAGGTCAGCAGCAACGACGCAGGCTGATCCGGAAGCGAGACATCCAAACGCACGGCATCGCGAAAGCCGCCGGCAGCATCCCATGTGCGCTCGTGCACCCATGCCACGTCGTACCCGCGCCATGCGAGCTTGCCTTCGCCCGCGGTCTGCGTGCCTCCCGAAGGAGGCAGTTCGCCCAGATCGCGCCAACGCACGCGTTCGAAGTGCTCCTTGCGCACACGCTCCCAGTGCTGCTGGGGCACGAAGACCAAGAGGGCTTCGCGAGGCGCGCGTCCCGCAGGCCCTAAGTCAACTCGGCTTCGGTCAACCACCGCAGCCGCCTCTGTCGTGACAGCGACCTCGTCAGCATCTGTGGCGGAAGCATCTTGCAAGGCCACCAGTTCGACTCCATCCGGCAAACGCTGCGCAGCACGCACGCGCATCGCGACGCCCTCTGGTCCGGCCCCGAAGTGCTGGCGTACGCGCGCCTCTCCATCGATGGGCGCGGCGCGCGACACCAAGAGCCAGGCAGCCAGCGCCGCAAGCAGCATGGCGCCGAGGGCAATGCCTACGATGGCTACGCCGCCGAGGCCGCTGGGCTCGGTTGAGTTACTTGCTTCCGACATGGAAGGGCGCGAAGAACTCGCGGATCTGTTCATCGCTGATGGGGTCATTGCTGCCTGGCGCAAGGAGCTGCACCACAACTTGCCGCGCTTCATCAGGTGTGCTGAGACGCACATAGGCACTATGCGCGACGCCGCCCGATGGATCGTCCTTGGTCGGCTCTTTGTTGGGTGCATCCTGCCGGAAGCGCAGGATGTCGAGGCTGCGGCCCTGGACCTCCACCGTGGACTTGGCGAGGTCGCGCCGGCCACCCATCCCCATGAACGACCCGCTGAAATCCGGGTTCATGAGCTGCGAGTCCACACTCTCCTTGTCGGACTCGCCCAAGCGCATCACCACGCCCACGAGGCCTTGTCCTGAATTCACGACATAGGTCTCCATCAACACGGAGCTGCCCCAACCGAGCTCGTAGTTGGCGGGACGTTCGTCGAAAGGCAGCACCTGTTGCAGTTTCGGCCACTGCTTCTCGGGATCTCGCGCCTCGTTGATGAACTCTTGAACTAACGGGGCGCCAAACCACAGGATCAGGCCACCCACGACCACGGCCAACAAACAACCGCCACCGCACCAGAAGAGCCACTTGGGCAGTCCGGCTTTTTTGACAGGTGCATCATTCGCACCCCAGTTGGCCTCGCTCATGTCGTTCGCTCCTCCAGAGAAGACAAGATACGTTTCGCCGAAAGGGCGAGACGCGGTGTTTGGCTGTCGTAGAGACCCTGCAAACGTGTCTGTAGCTTCAGCGTCGGTGACTCAGAAGTGAGTCTGCCCACGGCCATTTCCTGCAGCAACGCCACCAACCCTTCGTAGTCGTTCCAGTCGACAAACTCCGGCTCGAGACGGCCTGCAGGACCACAGTTGTGGTAGTTACCCAAGGCCAGACACGCTGCTCCAGCACGCACGCCCCACAGGTTGTAGGCGGTCGATTCGCAACTGCCTCCATCCATCAGGGCGCGTTGCCAACGGAAGCCCGGCACGCGTGCTTCCAGACGCTCGGCGGCCGCGGACAACTCGAGTGACAGGTATGGATCAAAGACCGAACGCTTGTCGCCCACACGCACCACGGGGCCGCTGCCCACCTTGGCGAAGGGACGCTTCGGTGAGCACTCCAGACCGATCACATCCACTTCGGTCAGCAATCCTTGTGCTTGCAGGAGACCAATGCAGCCCACGAAGCCAGTCTCCTCAGCACGCGTGAAGATGCCCGCCACGCGTGCAGGGTGGTTCGTGTCCGCCAGTGCCTCAAGGGTGCTGACAATCGCAGCCACACCCAAGAGGTCATCGCAGACGCGAGCATGCAGGCGCGAGCCGCGCATCACGCCGTGCGGTTGGTCGAACACGCCAAAGCAGCCTTTGGCCAAGCGACCGCGGAGCTTGGTCAGAGCAAACACCATGCGGCCCGTCGGCAGCTGGGCGCCTACAGTCGCCGTCGCTACAGACTCGCTGCGCCCGGGCTTGTAGAAGCGCACCGTCGCACCAGGCAGCAGCTTGGCAGGAACTCCGCCGTGAAAGCTCGCTGTCCAGTTTCCTTGACGTCGGCCCTCCACCAAGAAGCCAGGATGATCCAGGTGCGCGCTGAAGGCCAGAGTGCGGTGAGCACGCTTGGACGACCCGCGCTTGGCAACGCCACCAGTCCACACAACCACGAGATTGGCGTGCTCATCGACCAGCACATCGAAGCCTTCACGGCCCGCGTACATGTTGACAAGCAGCTGCACCAAGCCGTCTTCAGCATAGGGCGCGGTGGGCGTCGACACGAGCGCCTGCACAATGGCTAGGGCACGCTCACGCTGTGCGCTGTCCAAAACACCTGACGCACGCTTGGGAAGCGCAAAGCGCGACGCAGGAACTGCGCTCACTTCCATTCGTAGAAGCCCTTGCCGCTCTTCTTGCCCAGTTCGCCTTTGGCCACCTTTTCCCGCAGGATTTCAGGGGCCAGAAAGCGATCGCCCAGCTCTTTGTAGAGGTACTCCGCGATGTTGAGACGCACATCCAAGCCGACGAGATCGGTGAGTTGCAACGGGCCCATCGGGAAGCCGTAGCCCAAGACCATGGCCTTGTCGATGTCGGCGGGCGAGGCGACACCTTCTTGCACCATGCGCATCGCCTCAAGGCCGATCGCGATGCCCAGTCGCGACGACGCGAAACCAGGTGCATCTTTGACTCGGATAGGATCCTTGCCCATGCGCGTCGAAAGCGCCATCGCCGCCTCTACGGCTGCGCTCGAGCTCTTATCCGCCTCGACCACCTCTACCAGCTCCATGATGTGCACGGGGTTAAAGAAGTGCATGCCCACCACGCGTTCAGGGTGCGGTGTAACGGCCGCAATACGCGAAATCGAGAGCGAGGAGGTGTTCGTCGCCAACAGCACCTGCGGCCCGAGATGCGTCCCGAGTTGCTGGAAGATCTCCTGCTTGAGCTGCAGCTTCTCGGGCACGGCTTCGATGACCACATCGACACCTTTGACTGCTTCCATCAGATCGGTGCTCACACGCAAACGCCCCATGGCAGCATCACGATCGGCTGCGGTGACTTTGCCCTTCTCCACGCCCTTGTCGAGATTGGCTTGGATGGTCTGCAAGGCCTTCGCCAGTTGAGGCTGAGCGATGTCATACAGGCACACAGAGAGGCCCGTCTGCGCCAACACTTGCGCAATGCCGTTGCCCATCGTGCCTGAACCGAGTACTGCTGCGGATTGCATGGTGTGTGCGTTCATGGGAGAGAGGTTCCTGATCACTGACCTGGGATGAGAACGATCTTGCCGTGCACTGCGCGACTTTCCAGCAAGACGTGCGCCTCACGCACTTGCGACATGGGCAACACGCGATCCACCACCGGTTTGTAGGCACCTTCCGCCACTTTCTTGAAGATGGCGGGGAAGGCGCTGCGCGGCCCCATGGTGGAGCCCATGATCGTCTGGTTCTTGATGAACACATGCGGTAACGCAATGGACACCATCGGCCCGGTCGTACCACCGCAAGTCACAAGGCGACCATTGCGCGCGAGCACCTTCATGGAGCCGTCCCATGTAGCCGGGCCTACATGCTCGACCACGACATCAAAGGAACTGCCTGCAGCCTTGCGCGCCTGCGCAGGCCAATCCGGCTGGGAGTGATCCACAGCAGCCTTGGCGCCCAGCGACAAGCAAAGTTGACGCTTGGACTCGCTGCCCGCCGTGGCCACCACCTCACAACCGAGGTCCCGGGCGATCTGGATCGCGGCTGACCCCACGCCAGACGTACCGGCTAGCACGAGCACTCGTTCGCCTGCGCGCACCTGCGCACGCGAGATCAACATCCCCCACGCGGTCAAATAGACCAGCGGCACGGCAGCGGCCTGTACGGCATCCAACTGCTGAGGGATCGGCGTGGCATAGCGTGACTCGATCGTCACGTACTCACGCGCCAAGCCATCGAAGTGTTCACCACGGATGATGTAGTCATCCGAAAGGTGATCGTTGCCGGCTTTGTCGTGGGCCGAGAGCCCTGAGCTGTGACCGGGCTCCACCAAGACCTTTGTGCCTACCGCTGGCGTGGTCACGCCGGCGCCCAATGCCACCACCACACCGATGCCGTCACAACCTGGAATCAGCGGCAAAGGCAGCTTCATGCCAGGCATGCCGCGCCGCACCCACAGGTCAAGGTGATTGACCGATACGGCGAGCATCTTGACCAACACTTCGCCCGCGGCCGGCGTGGGGATCGGCAGACGCACGATCTCAACGACCTCGGGACCACCGTGGCGAGGAATGTGCACAACTTGCATGGTGTCTTGCATGTGTGCTCCTCAGCGGCCTGTAAAGTTGGCTTGACGCTTCTCGTTGAAGGCAGCGATGCCCTCCTTGGAATCCGCCGAGGCGAACAAACGTGCTTGGAGCTCGCGCTCGAGCGTCAGGCCCGCATCGAGCGGCATCTCCAAGCCACTTTGCACTGCGCGCTTGATCAAGCCTACAGCCAGAGGCGCCTTGTGCGGCGCACACCACGCTTGCACGCGAGCGACCACGGAATCGAGGAACGCCGCATCATTCGCGGCTTCGAGCACCTCATCCACCATGTTCAGTTGGCGCGCTTCCTCATAGCTCATGAGGCGACCGCTGACCATCAGCTCGATCGCACGACTCTTGCCAACCACACGGGCGAGTCGCTGCGTGCCACCGGTACCGGGCAGAACGCCGAGAGCAACTTCGGGCAAACCGCACTTGCCGCTGTCCTTGCGAGCCCAACGCAGATCGCACGCGAGCGCGATCTCCAAGCCACCGCCTACACAATGACCGCCAAGCGCAGCCACGACGAGCTTGGGTGTGTGCTCCAAGCGTGCCAGCGTCTCGTTGGCGTGCAAGCAGAACATGTACTTGTACGCAGGATCGACGGCTCCCAACATCCCGATGTCAGCGCCAGCACAGAAGAACTTCTCCCCAGCGCCCGCCAGTACGATGGCCTGCACACTCGCATCGAAGCGCGCCTTGACGATCGCCTCGTCCAAGTCGCGCATCATCTCGTGCGAATAGCCGTTAGCCGGCGGATTGATCAGCGTGATCACGGCCACAGCACCGCGCACCTCGTAGGTGGCTTTGCCGTTTGGCAATGTGAGCGGAGCGTTCATGGGCAACCACGATACCGACAAGAACCGCCGCGCGCACGAGCCACGCGCCTAACGCTTGGAAACCGACTTCACCTCACCCCCGGTCGCCACGCACCAAGCGGTCCAGCGCTCGGTCAAGCCCTTGCTTGCACCCACAAGCACGGCGGAAAGCTCCACGCGACGAAAGCGATTGCGTGCCAGGTAGTCGAGCTCCATGCGCGCCAAGTCCCAACGCCGACCACCAGAGGGTGCACCATCTCCATACACAATGATCGTGTCCACCTCGGGATCGGCTAGCGTCTGCTCGATCGCATCCCAGTAGTCACCTTTGCCACTGGTCTTCAGCCCGGCGAAGTCCGCTTTCGTCTTGGCAACCGCTTGTGGTGTCGCAGGAGTCAACGCCTTGCTCAAGGCGGCGGGATCCTCGGTGAAGGGCACCAACTGGAAGCGCGTCTCCGGTGTGAAGCCATCCAGAGTGCGAGCCAACTCTTGCTCAAGATCGTCTTTGGGGATAGTGCCATCCGCACGCTTCTCCCAAACGGACCCTGACAGGTCGATCAAGATCGCTACACGCGTCGACACAATGGGCATGCCCGCCAACACGGCTGTACCAGACTTGCTGGTGGAGTCGTTGCTGGACTTGCGTCCTTCACGCGACTCCGCTTGCGCAGTCCAAGCAGCAGGAAGATTGCTGGCCCATTGCTGCCACAAGTCGATCTTGTCCCCGAAGGAGACACCGCTCAGCGCCTCCAATGCGTCCGCAGCGCGCCAAAGAGTGGCGGGATTCGTCTCGGACTTGATGGCTTCCACCAGTGCCAGGGCTGCATCGCGTGTGGCCAGCAGGCGTAGATGATCAATGGCTGCTGCGCGCACACTGCGTTCCTTGCGTTGGAGTCCGCTACGCAGCAACGGCAATGCTGGCGCTCCCAGCTCCGTGGCTTGCAGCCACAAGGCCGCACACGCGACTGCGGGAGGCGCAGTCTCCACCAAGGCCTGGGCGTCTGCTGGCAAGCGCTTCGTCAAGCGCGCTTGTCCGACCAAAGCTGCGGCACGCACTTCCTCGTCTGGATCCTTGGCCAATTTGTCCAGCATTTTGGACAACTTGTCCGTCTTGCCTGCAAAGCCTGCGCGCACAGCAATACGCTCGACAGCATGGCAGGCGGCGAAGCGCACGCGCGGCTCCTTGGAGCTGAGTGCCGCCGCCAGCGCGTCGGCGTCGATGGGGTAACTCGCTGTAGCTAGTGCACCCAGCGTGTGCCGCTGGATCCAAGCATCCGAATCGCCAAGGCCCTTCTTGCCATACAACTGCGCCACGAACGCAGGCTCAGACCAGCTCGGCAGCGCCTTCTCCACGGCATCTTGCACACGCGAAGAGGGATCCTTTAGAGCGCCCAACACCAACTCGAAGGCTTCCTTCGACCCATCGCGCCCCAAGCCCTCGATCGCTTCCGCGCGAGCACGCTCATCTTTGTCGCGCAGCTTGGCACTTAGGTCCTTGAGATCGACCGGCAGCACTCCAACCAACGCGACGACAAGCCCGCCGATGATCACGGCACGACCTCGTAGCGGTTGGAGTCATCGGGTGTGAGTGCGCCGCGAGCTTTGACACGCATCTCGAGCAAATCGCGCAACAACAAGGGCTCATCGACGCGGTTAGGACCCAAGGGCACGCGCTCAATGTACGCATCGCCACCATCCGCCATGAAGGAGTGCATGGCCACCCGATACAGCTTGGCTTTGTCCAGTTCCTGGCCGCCGACCTTCACACTCAATAGCGTGTTTCCTTCGGCACCACGACGCACGGACAGCACCACGCCCGACACTTCCACACCCGAGTGCGACTTGCCCTCGATCGCGCGGCGGAACAACTCGTGCAAGGTCGCGCCATCGATCTTGACCACAGTCACGTCGTTGTCGAACGGCAGGAACTCGTAGAGATCGCGGCGTGTCAAGTTTCCTTCACCCAAGTCGGTGCGCACACCGCCACGATTCATAATGCCCACATCGGCACGTGTGTGCTCGCGCAGGGCGTCAGCCACCAAATTGCCGGCTGCACCGGAGGTCAGCGCATCCTTGCTGCGGCCGAAATGCGCAGTAACAGTACCCACGACCACAGCCATGCGCTCATCACTCTGTGCCACGAGCTTAGCGATCGCCGCCTCCACTTCGGGAATGGGATG